>NZ_SMKS01000002.1:0-253466 GCF_004348435.1 Saccharopolyspora terrae
CCGATGACGGTCACGGGCAAGGTCCGCAAGGTCGAGATGCGCGAAGAAGCCCGCCGCCTCCTCGACCTCTAGCACGTCGGAGACCCGGAACACCGCAGTAATCAGGACCCGGAATACCGCAGTAATCCGTCACCCGATTACGGCGGTATTCCGGGTTCCTCGGGTGTGGTCGACGTCGGTCAGCGGTTGTTCAGGGCGTTTCCCGAGAGCGCGAGTTGGCGGCTCTGGGCGACCAGGCGGCCTCGGGAGTCGTAGACGACCGCGTCCTCGTTGAACCAGCCGTCGGCGCTCAGCGCGTCGCAGCGGGTGTAGGCGGCGATCGGGCCGGGCGCGGGGAGTGCGCGCAGCTGGTAGGTCAGTTCGACGGTGGGGCACCACCCTCCGTGGCCCAGGCCGAACACCGTGGGTGGGAGCAGGTCGACCGCGACGATCAGCGACAGCGGGTCGAAGCCGGTGCCGTCGGTGAGCTGCATCCAGCCGCGCACCTCGTCGCCCGAGGTCTCGCCGCGCAGGAATGCCGTGGCGTGCGGGTCGAGTCGCACGTCGATGTGGCCGAGCAGGTTCTCGGCCGGGGTGCGGTGCTCGTCGCACTCGTCGAACGGTGTGATCGGGGGCTGCTGGTGGGCTTCCCACTCGTGCGCGGCGTCGGAGATCTCGCCCGCCGTGACCGTGGCCTCGATGCAGGACTTGCCGTTCTGCACCATGCGGGCGTGCACCGTGGTGTACAGCCGCCCGCGCTTGACCGCTTCGGTGTGCAGCTCGACCGCGCCGATGTCCGGTGAGCGCAGGAAGTGCGTGCTGACGGCCAGCGGATGGGTGCGGCCGGCGGTGGTGAGCGCGGCCTTGGTCAGCAGCGCCATCATGTACCCGCCGTGCGGGTTCTCCCCGAGCGACCACTCCTTGTCCAATGTGGACTCGTAGACCCCGTCGCGGAGCTCCGTCGTGGTCGTCGCCTCGGTGAAGGAACCCATGCCGGGAAGGTTACCTGCTCGAACGGGTTCCGGAACGCATCTCGATCCGCGGCGGCGTGCGGCTTGCAAAGGATCAGCCGATGATGTGACCTGGGTTACGAACTCGAGCTGATCGCGGACGAAGGAGACGGTCATGAGCAGGTTGCGGTTCGGGGTCTTCCTCGCCCCCTTCCACCCGGCCGGGCAGAACCCGACGCTGGCCATGCAGCGCGACCTCCTGCTGATGGAGCACCTCGACGACATCGGGTTCGACGAGGCGTGGATCGGCGAGCACCACTCCGCGGGCAGCGAGATCATCGCCTCTCCGGAGATCTTCATCGCCGCGGCCGCCGAGCGCACCCGCAACATCAAGTTCGGCACCGGCGTGACCTCCGTCAGCTACCACAACCCGCTGTGGGTGGCCGACCGGATGGTCATGCTCGACCACCTGACCAGGGGTCGTTCGATGCTCGGCGTGGGCCCCGGGTCGCTGCCCACCGACTCGGCGATGATCGGGCTCAACCCGACCGACACGCGCGAACTGCTCGACCTCAACTTCGACATCATCATGCGGCTGCTGGCCGGTGAGACCGTCACCGAGCAGACCCCGACGCACAAGCTGGTCGACGCCCGGCTTCAGCTGCGGCCCTACACCGAGCCCCGCTTCGACGTCGCCGTGGCCGCAGTCGCCTCGCCCACCGGCCCCCGGCTGGCCGGCCGTCACGGTGCCGGGCTGCTGTCCATCGGTGCCACGCTCACCCAGGAGGGTTTCGACGCGCTGGCGCACCACTGGAGCGTGGTGGAGGAGCGGGCCACCCACTTCGGGCAGCCCGCGCCGGACCGCTCCGGGTGGCGGCTGGTCGGGCTCATGCACATCGCGGAAACCCGGGAGCAGGCGTACAAGGACGTCGAGCACGGCATCGAGCAGTGGTTCACCTACTTCCAGAAGGTGGCCGCGTTCCCGCAGATGGCCGTGGACGGCACGAACATCCGCGAGATGATCGACTTCATCAACGAGGCCGGCATCGGCGCCATCGGCACGCCGGAGGACGCCCGCGCGCAGGTGCAGCGCCTCGCCGACCAGTCCGGCGGCTTCGGCGCGATGCTGCTGCTAGCCCACGAGTGGGCCAACCCCGAGGCCACGAAGCGCTCCTACGAACTCATCGCGCAGGACGTCCTCCCGCACTTCCAGGGGCACGGCATCAGCCACCACGAGTCGACCGTGCGAGCCAAGGAGCGCGCCCGCGACACCCGCAGCGATCACGCCCAGCAGCAGTTGGCGGCCGTGGAGCACATGACGGAGAAGTACGCCAAGGAGGTCGCCGACGGCTGAACCGGCGCCGGGCTCAGCCCGCCCGGAGCGCGTTCAACGAGCGCCGCGCCGCGGTCGTGACGGCTTCGGCCGTGATGCCGAACTCGGCGTACAGCCTCTGCTGGTCGGCCGAGGCGCCGAAGTGCTCCAGCGAGACGATCTCGCCCGCGTCGCCGACGAAGCGGTGCCACGGCTGGGCGATGCCCGCCTCCACCGCGACCCTCGCGCGCACCGACGGGGGCAGCACGGACCGGCGGTAGGACTCGTCCTGCGCGTCGAACCACTCCACGCACGGCATCGACACCACGCGCGTCGGGATTCCCCCGTCCTCCAGGGACTTCCTGGCCGCCACTGCCAGCTGCACCTCCGACCCGGTCGCGATCAGCAGCACCTCGGGACTGCCGGACGAGGCCTCGGCGAGCACGTAACCGCCGCGGGCGACGCCTCGCGGGTCAGTGCCCTCCAGCGTCGGCACCCCTTGGCGGGTCAGCGCCAGGCCGGCGGGGCCGTCGGGGTTCTCCAGCGCGGTCTTCCACGCCGCAGCGGTCTCGTTGGCGTCGGCCGGGCGCACGACCGCCAGATCGGGGATCGCGCGCAGGCTCGCCAGGTGCTCGACCGGCTGGTGCGTCGGGCCGTCCTCGCCGAGCCCGATCGAATCGTGCGTCCACACGTAGATCACCGGCAGCCGCATCAGCGCCGCCAACCGCACGGCGGGGCGCATGTAGTCGCTGAAGACCATGAACGTGCCGCCGTAGGGACGGGTGCCACCGTGCAGCGCGATGCCGTTGAGGATCGAACCCATCGCGTGCTCGCGGACCCCGAAGTGCAGCGTTCGCCCGTAGGGCTGGGCGTTCCACGTGCCGGTGGAGATGCTCTCCGGCCCGAACGAGTCCGCGCCCTTCATCGTCGTGTTGTTGCTCTCCGCCAGGTCGGCCGAACCGCCCCACAGCTCGGGAAGCGCCTCGGCCAGGGACGCCAGCACCTCCGCCGACGCCTTGCGGGTCGCGAGGCCCTTCTCGTCGGGCTCCCAGCTGGGCAGCCCGTCGGCCCACCCGGCGGGCAGCTCGCGGGCCTGCATGCGGTCCAGCAGCGCCTTGCGCCGGGGGTTCCCGGCCGCCCACGCGTCGAAGGCGATCTGCCACTTCTCGTGGGCGGCCCTGCCGCGTTCGGCGGCGGCGCGGGTGTGCTCCAGCACCTCGTCGTCGACCTGGAACGACCGCTCGGGGTCGAAGCCCAGCAGCGCCTTGACCTGCGCCAGCTCCTCGGCGCCCAGCGCCGCGCCGTGGGCCTTGCCGGTGTTCATCTTCGTCGGTGCCGGATAGCCGATGACCGTGCGCAGCACGACGAGGCTCGGCCGCTCGCTCTCGGCGCGAGCGGCCGCCAGCGCGTCGAGGATGCCGGTGACGCACTCGCCGCCGTCGACGGTGACGACGTGCCAGCCGTAGGACTCGTAGCGCTTGGCGGTGTCCTCCGACAGCGCGATCCTCGTGTCGTCCTCGATGGAGATCTCGTTGGCGTCGTAGATCACCGTGAGGTTGCCCAGCTGCTGTGTGCCGGCCAGCGAGGACGCCTCGGAGGTCACGCCCTCCTCGATGTCGCCGTCGGAGGCGATCACGTAGACGTGGTGGTCGAAAACGCTGTCACCGGGCGCGGATTCGGGATCCAGCAGGCCGCGCTCGCGGCGCGCGGCCATCGCCATGCCCACCGCGTTGGCCAGTCCCTGGCCCAGCGGGCCGGTCGTGGTCTCCACGCCCGCGGTGTGGCCGTGCTCCGGGTGGCCCGGGGTGAGCGAGCCCCACGTGCGCAGCGCCTTGAGGTCGTCGAGCTCCAGGCCGTAACCGGACAGGAACAGCTGCACGTACAGCGTGAGGCTCGAATGCCCTGCCGAGAGCACGAAGCGGTCGCGGCCGATCCACCCGGGGTCGTTCGGGTCGTGCCGCATGACGTGCTGGAACAGCGCGTGCGCGACCGGTGCCAGGCTCATGGCGGTGCCGGGGTGCCCGCTGCCGCACCGCTCCACGGCGTCGGCGGCGAGCACGCGGGCGGTGTCGATCGCGCGCCGGTCCAGGTCGGTCCAGTCGTCGGGCAGGTGTGCGGTGGTCAACCGGTCGAGCTCGTCGCTCACCCGGTGCTGGGCGGTGGGCTGGTTCGCGATCATGGACGCGCACTCCTGATGCTCGGTGTTGGCGGAGATCTGCCGCGGATGGTCAGGCAGGCCACATCCGGGAGAGCTCGGGATGGTCGTCGTCGACGAGGCGGTGCGCCAGCGCGATCGCCTCGTCCCGGTCGATCTCGTGGAGGGCCGGTTCGGACCTGGCGACGCCCTCCAGGACGTTGGCCAGCGCTTCGGCCGCGTTCGGGGACGTGTCGCCGTCGCCGCCGCGCGCGTGGCGCCGCCGCATCACCGCCGCGGCGTCCAGCAGCAGGTGTCGCTGCGCCTCGCGCAGGTCCGCATCTCCGTGGGAACTTCCCATGTCACTTCCCTTCTCCCGCCACGACGTCCGGCCGGGAGGGCGCTCGGCCACTCCCGGCCGTGCCGTGGTCGTGGTGCGGTCAGCGGATGAGGCTCTTGAGGTTCTTCGCAGCCGCGGCCGGGTCCTTCGCGCTGTAGATCGCGCCACCGGCGACCGCGACGGTCGCACCGGCGTCCTGCACGGCCGCGATGGATTCGGCCTTGATGCCGCCGGCGATGGAGAACGGAACCCCGGCCTGGCGCCCGTCGTCGAGCAGCGTCTGGATCGTGTAACCGGGCTTGGCCTGCTCGTCGAGCCCGGCGTGGATCTCCACGAACGACACGCCCATCTTCGACACCTCGCGGATGCGGGCCACCCGGTCGGCCACCACGGTGATCATGTCGGCGACGACGTCCTTGCCGTGCTTGCGGCCGGCGGCGACCGCCCCGCGCACGGTGTCGTCGTCGGCGGCGCCCATCACGGTGACCAGGTCGGCGCCCGCGGCGAAGGCGAGGTCGGCCTCCAGCTCACCGGCATCGGCGGTCTTCATGTCGGCGAAGACCAGCTTGTCCGGGTGCGCGGCCTTGATCGCCTTGATCGCGTCGAGCCCCTCGGCCTTGATCAGCGGCGTGCCCAGTTCGAGGATGTCCACGTAATCCGCGGTCTGGCGAGCCAGGGTCAGCGCGTCTTCGAGGGTGGCGACGTCCAGTGCTACCTGCAGCTTCACGGCAATCTCCTCAATTCGTGGTGCTCGGCGGATTCCAGCGCTTCCGATCGGTTCCGCGCTTTCGGAAAACGTGCAACGGCCTGTGACAGTGCACCGATCTCCACAACGCGGTCAACGGCGGAGGAACGAACGGATGCCACGGCGGAACAAACGGCCGGAACGCCCTTCCAGAAGGCAATTCCGGTAGTGCGCCGAGGACGCTGAAATGGTGATCTCCAGTCCGCTGACGAGCGATAACGGCCGTTTGAGCGGATTTCAGGGCCGTTCGTTCCGCCCGGGTGCCTGTTCGTGACAGCTGGTGTTGACCGGGTCTGGGCGTCCGTGCAGTCTCACAACCGCAGAATGCGTCCCGGAAATGCGACCGCGGGAACCGCGGATTCGCGACGAGGGCGGAATCCAGGAATGGGAACGCGCGATTTCACGATCGCCGACGAGCGCCTGGAGTTCTTCGACGAACGCAGTGGGGAGTGGCTCAGATGACCGGAACGGACACCGCTGACCAGAACATCGGCGACAGGCTCAACCCGCCGCACTTCAGCTACGCGACGCTGGCCATCAGCGGCGAGGTGGACCGCGTGCGCCGGGACGTCCAGCCCGCGGCCTGGGCCCGCGCCGGGGAGATGCTGCTCAACGCGACGGCGGTGTTCACCGTCGGCGGCGGGCGCAGCGGACTGGCCCTGCAGATGGCCGCGATGCGCTTCATGCACCTCGGGCTCTCCGCACACGTCGTGGGGGAGACGACCGCACCGGCGATCGGCAGCGGTGACGTCCTGGTCGCCGCGTCGGGATCCGGCGCCACCTCCCGCGTGGTGCGGGCGGCCGAAACCGCGCGCGGCCAAGGGGCGAACGTCATCGCGCTGACCACCGCGCCCGACTCGCCGCTGGCCAAGCTCGCGACCGAGGTGCTGGTCATCCCCGCCGCCGACAAGCAGGACTTCGAGGGCCAGGCGTCCGAGCAGTACGCGGGGAGCCTGTTCGAGCAGTCCGTGCTGCTGCTCAGCGACGCGCTGTTCCACGCGCTGTGGCGGTCGAGCGGAGTGCAGGCCCGCGACCTGTGGCGGCTGCACGCGAACTTGGAGTGACCGGAGCTGCACGACGCAGGCAGGCAGCCGAACCGAGGAGCCCGAGATGCACCGGACCGCACAGCGAACCCGCACCGACGTCCGCACCCTGGAGGCGATCGCGCTGGCCGCCACGCACAGCGCGGCGATCGCCAGCCGCGCCTGGGTGGGGCGGCACGACAAGAACGCCGCCGACGCAGCGGCGACCGAGGCCATGCGCCAGGTGCTCGCCGACGCCCCCGGCCGGGGAACGGTCGTCATCGGGGAAGGCGAGAAGGACGAGGCTCCGATGCTCTACAACGGCGAAACGGTGGGCAACGGCTGCGGCCCGGACTTCGACATCGCCGTGGACCCGCTCGAAGGCACCTCGTTCTGCGCCAAGAACCACCCGGGCGCGATGGCCACCATCGCCTTCGCCGAACCCGGGACGCTCTGGTCGCCCGGTCCCGGCTTCTACATGGACAAGATCGTGGTCCCGCCGCGGGCGAAGGGCGTCGTCGACCTCGCCGACACGCCCGAGCGGACCTTGGCCAACGTCGCTCACGCCCTCGGCAAGCCGATCAACCGGCTGCGCGTGGTCGTCATGGACAAGCCGCGCCACCAGGAGCTGATCGCACGGCTGCTGCGAGCCGGAGCGTCCGTGCACACCCCGGCCGAAGGCGACGTCGCCGGCAGTCTCGAAGTGCTGCTGCCCACCGGCGACGCCGACCTGCTGCTCGGCATCGGCGGCACGCCCGAGGGCGTGATGACCGCTGCGGCGGTCCGCGCGCTGGGCGGAGACATGCTCGGCCGCCTCGCCCCGCAGCGCGAGGAGGAAGCGGCCGCCATCCGCGCGGCGGGCATGGACGTCGACCGCGTCTACACCTGCGACGAGCTCGTCGGCGGCGACGCGTTGTTCGCCGCCACCGGCGTCACCGGCGGGTCGCTGCTGAGCCGTCCCCGGGAGTCCGAGGGCGCGGTGCTCGCCGAGTCCATGCTGATCTCCAGCGGCCAGGTGCGCCGCATCGCGCACACCGGCGCGCATCCGAACAGGGGTGGGATCCGATGACGCTGCACCTGGACGACCTGCGGGTCCGCCACCTCGGCGAATGCCGCCACGACTCACCGCTGTCCGCGATGCTCGCCGCCAAGCGGACCTCCCCGCACTACGTGGCCGAGGGCGACCGGGTCCTGCTGGAGGACACCGTGTCCATGCTCGCCGAGCACGGCCTCCCGCCCGAGGACCTGCCGAGCTTCGAGGCCGCCGGTCCGCGCCGCAAGATCTACTTCGACCCGGCTCAGGTCACCGCGGGCATCGTCACCTGCGGCGGGCTGTGCCCCGGGCTCAACGACGTCATCCGCGGCCTGGTGCAGGAGCTGACCGTGCAGTACGACGTCAAGCGCATCGTCGGCTTCCGCAACGGGCTCCGGGGCCTGACCGCCCGGCACCGCGACGACACCATCGAGCTGACCCCGGACCGCGTGCGCGACATCCACAACGCGGGCGGCACCATCCTGGGCAGCTCGCGAGGCGCGCAGGACGCGGAGGAGATGGTCGACAGCCTCCTGCTGCGCGGCATCAACGTCCTGTTCGTCATCGGCGGGGACGGGGGCATGAACGCCGCGACGAACCTCGCCGCGGCGATCCGGGCGCGCGGTCTGGACATCGCCGTCATCGGTGTGCCCAAGACGATCGACAACGACCTGCCCTACACCGACCAGTCCTTCGGCTTCCAGAGCGCTTTCGCGCAGGCGGCCAACTTCATCTCCTCGGTCTCCATCGAGGCCGCGGCCAGTCCGGACGGGATCGGCATCGTGAAGCTGATGGGCCGGCATTCCGGGTTCATCGCCTGCTACGCGTCGCTGGCCCGCAACGCGGCGGACATCGTCCTCATCCCGGAGGTCCCCTTCGCCCTGGAGGGCGAGGACGGGCTGCTGGCCCGCGTCGAGCGGCACGTCCGGTCGAAGGGCTTCGTGGTCATCGTCGTCGCCGAGGGAGCGGGGCAGGACCTGCTCGCCGAGCGCGGCCTGCTGGAGGGCGGCGCCACCGACGCCTCCGGCAACGCCAAGCTCGGCGACATCGGAGGGCTGCTCCGGGAGACCATCACCGCGCACCTGACGGCGGCAGGGCTGGCGCCGACGGTGCGCTACATCGATCCGAGCTACGCCATCCGCAGCGTGACCGCCAACGCCTACGACAGCGTCTACTGCCTGCGCCTGGCCCACGCCGCGGTGCACGCGGCCATGGCCGGTCGCACGGAGACCGCGGTGGTGCGCTGGCGGCGGCGGTTCGTGCACGTGCCGATGCCGCTGATCATCAGCCACCGCAACCAGGTCGATCCGGACGGCGACCTGTGGATGTCGGTGCTCGAAGCGACCGGCCACCTCGGCCAGCAGCAGCCGCTGCTCGTCGAGAGGTGACCCGGACCACCGCTGGTTGTCGCCGGGCTGCCGCTCGTGCGCCGTTCGCCAGCGGTCGTCGCGTTCTGCTTGCCCCGCGAATCTCGCACGACGTAGCTTTCGGCCCGAGGTCACCAAGGCCGGAGCGCGAGACCCTCAAACGCCCGTTCGCCTCGGGATTCGTGACGTGCTCACCACGAGCGGGCCGTCCGCGCGACGCGGTTCGTCCCGGTGCGGGAGTTCCCACGTCCGCACGCGTTCCGGGTTGGTGAGAAGACCAAAGGCGGTCCCCAGATGGTAGACATGCACCGGCTCGACCTCCCGGCCCGAAAACCGCGCAAGGCCACGGTGTACGAGGCGTGGGAGCGCTTCGTGCGGGGCGAGGACGACGTCCACGGCGTGCGGCCGGAGGTGGCGCTGTCCTGGCACCGCTGCCGCGACCAGTACGGCGTCGACCCCTCGCTGACCGAGGCCCCGGTCGCCACGGCCGACGTCGACCACGCGCTGGAGCACGACGTCGTGTTCGCCGAGCTGGGTTTCCGCGCGGCCTCGGTCGTGGACGAGGTGAGCAACATCGGTGGCGTCGTGACGGTCGCCGACGCCTCCGGCCGGGTCCTGGCCGAATGGGGCGACAAGGCCACGCGCTCCTTCGCCGCCAAGGCCAACCTGGCGCCCTGGTACTGCTGGTCGGAGTGCGCCACCGGCACCAACGGCATGGGAACCGCGCTGGAGACGACGTCTCCCGTGGTGATCAGGGGTGCTGAGCACTGGTGCCAGGCGTTCCACGACTGGACCTGCGCGGGCGTGGCGGTGCGCGACGTGGTGACCAAGGAGCCGGTCGCGGTCCTCAACATCTCGTGCTGGCGCAGCGAGCTCCCGAAGGCCGCGGGTGCGTGGTTGAGCAACGCCGCCAGCAGGACGCAGTTCATGCTCCGGCGCCGCGCCCGCGATGCCGGTGCGGAGCTGGTCGCGGCCTACAACCACGCGCGTTCTCGGTCGGGCGCGTCGGTGGCCGCGCTGGATCCCGCGGGACGCGTGGTGATCGCCGACGACAAGGCGAGCGTGCTGCTCGGCGTGCCGAGCGCGACGCCCGCGCCCGACCCGGCGGTGCGGTGGAACCCGAGGCTGCCGGAGTTGATCAAGGCCGCCCGGTACGCCGCCAAGCAGGCGTCGCACAACCCCGCGTGGGTCGGGTCCACGCAGGTCTTCACGCACCTCGCCGACGATCCGACGCCGATCAGCTTCCGGCCGGTGTTCCTGTCCGGGCACCTGGTCGGCAACCTCGTGTCGTTCGGGCTCTCCGAGGGCGAGCAGCTGCCGCGCTCGGACAGCGGGGGAGGTTCCCGCGGCCCGGGCCACGCGCCGCGGATCGTCGCGACCAGGGAGAACCGGATGGTGCTGCTGCGCCCGCCCGAGGTCTCCTTCGCCGAGTCGGAGGGCAACGACGTCTGGCTGTCGACCGACCAGGGGCGCCTGCGCGCGGCGACGCCCGCGCTGGACAAGCTCGAACGAGAGCTCGGCGGCAGCGGATTCCTCCGCGTGCACCGGCAGTACGTCGTCAACCTCGACCGCGTCCGGGAGGTCGAGCGCGGTTTCAAGGGCGAACTGGCGCTGGTGATGGACGGCCAGGCGAACGCGATGGTGCCGGTGTCGCGGCGGAACGCCCCGGCGGTGCGGCGCGAACTGGGCATCTGAGGTCACCGGGAGGGAGGTGCGCGATGCCGGAGAACCCGGATGCGGTGGCGGTCACGCGGAACTACGACCAGAGCGTGCGACGGCGCGTCGAGCGGTCCCGGAACCATCCGTCGGCGGGTGGGGACAACCGCGACTGGTGGCCGGGTCGGCTGGACCTGGGGATCCTGGCCAAGCACCATCCTGCGGCGAACCCGCTGGGAGCTGGTTTCGACTACGCGGCGGAGTTCGCGAAGCTCGATCTGGACGCGGTGGCCCGCGACGTCGACGAGGTCCTGACGACCTCGCAGGACTGGTGGCCGGCCGATTTCGGGCACTACGGGCCGCTGGTGCTGCGGATGGCGTGGCACTGCGCGGGGACCTACCGCATCGGCGACGGCCGAGGTGGGGCGAGCACGGGGATGCAGCGCTTTGCACCGACCAACAGCTGGCCCGACAACCGCAACCTGGACAAGGCACGGCGGTTGTTGTGGCCGGTCAAGCAGAAGTACGGCCGCAGCATCTCCTGGGCCGATCTCATGGTCTTCGCCGGCAACCGCGCCCTGGAGTCCATGGGCTTCACGACGCTGGGTTTCGCGGGTGGCCGCGAGGACGTGTGGGAATCCGAAGCCGACGTCTACTGGGGCCCGGAGCGCGCCTGGTTGGCAGACGAGCGCCACACCGGTGTTCGGGATCTTCAGGAGCCCCTCGCGGCGGACGAGATGGGCCTGATCTACGTCGACCCGCAGGGGCCCTCGACGTTGCCCGATCCGATCGCGGCGGGCCGGGCGATCCGGGAGTCGTTCCGGCGGATGGGGATGAACGACGAGGAGACCGTCGCGCTCATCGTCGGCGGACACACCTTCGGCAAGACCCACGGCGCCGCCGATCTGCACCACCTCGCAGCCGAACCCGAGGGCGCGGGCCTGGAGGAACAAGGTCTGGGCTGGCGGAACAGCTACGGAACCGGCAAGGGACCGGACGCGATCTCGACGGGGCTGGAGGGGATCTGGACGCCCACCCCGACCCGCTGGGACAACTCGTTCCTGGAAACCCTCTTCGCCTACGAGTGGGACGTCGTGCTCAGCCCGGCCGGGCTCTGGCAGTGGGTGCCCAGCGAGGGCCACGGGCACGGCACGGCCCCGGACCCGCACGACCCGTTGAAGCGGCACACGCCGACGATGCTCACCACCGACCTCGCGCTGCAGGAGGACCCCGGCTACGGACCGATCGCCCGCCGGTTCCTCGCCCGTCCCGACGAGCTCGCCGACACCTTCGCGCGAGCGTGGTTCAAGCTCACCCACATCGACATGGGCCCCCGGCACAACTACCTGGGGCCGCTGGTCCCGGCGGAACGGATGATCTGGCAGGACCCGGTGCCCGAGGTCGACCACGACCTCATCGACGACGCCGACATCACCGACCTCAAGAACCGCATCGCGGCCAGCGGAATCCCGCTCCCGCAGCTGGTGTTCACCGCCTGGGCCTCCGCGTCCACCTACCGCCACAGCGACGAGCGCGGCGGCGCCGACGGAGCCCGCATCCGCCTCGAACCCCAACGCCGCTGGGAAGCCAACGACCCCGGCACCACCGGGCCGGTGCTGGTCGCGCTGGAGGGCATCCAGCAGGAGTTCAACGCCGAACACGCCGGGTCCAAGCGGGTTTCGCTCGCCGACCTCATCGTCCTCGCCGGCTGCGCGGCGATCGAACGCGCGGCCAACGGCGTTCAGGTGCCCTTCACCCCAGGACGCACCGACGCCACCCAGGAGTGGACCGACGTCGACTCCTTCGCCGCGCTCGAACCCACCGCGGACGGATTCCGCAACTACGTCAGCGGGAAACCGCAGCTCCCGGCCGAACACCTGCTGATCGACCGCGCGAACCAGTTGCGGTTGAGCGCCCCCGAGATGACGGCACTCATCGGCGGACTCCGCGCGCTCGGCGCCAACCACCGCGGCACGCCGCTCGGAGTGCTCACGAACCGGCCGGGCGAGCTGACCAACGACTTCTTCACCAACCTGCTCGACATGAACGTCGAGTGGACACCGAGGTCGGTCACGCGCGGGATCGCCACCACCTTCGAAGGGCGTGACCGCGCCACCGGAGAACTCCGGTGGACGGCGAGCCGGGTCGACCTCGTCTTCGGTTCGCACTCCGAATTGCGCGCTCTCGCGGAGTTCTACGCAGCCGAGCCGGAGCAGTTCTCGCGCGATTTCGCGTCGGCCTGGGACAAGGTCATGAACCTCGGCCGACCGGAAATGCGCTGACGCCACTCGCATTCGGGGGAAATCGTCCTTGAAACTGATATCAGTGCGCCCGAAGGTGGCTTCTGTCAGGCGGAATTCGGCGGTGAATCGATTCCCCGCAACGGGTTCTCCGATTGCTGAACGGGCCTCGCTGGACTGGTCATCGGGTCCCCTCCGGGGACGAACTCCGTTGGGCGGTAGTTGATTCCGTGCGAGCGGTGCACGCTCACCGGTTAGCGGTCAGCTCTTCCGGAGCCGTTGCGGGAACCGTAAAATTGATGAGTATCACAGGGTGAATCGAACAGCGGTCAGGCCTGGCGATCACATTCGGAACCGCCGTTGACCGGGCCGGCGAACACCTGTGGCGGGAAACGCTGATTCAGCCGAGATGCGCTGGTGTCAGCTGATTTTCGTCCCGCGCCGTTGCGACGACCGTGTCCGCGTTCCGCGAGCACGTCGACGTGGCGTGAGTGATCCGGAATCGGGATTCGAACGAGGAGGTGAGGTCCAATGACGTCAACCCAAGAGCGTGAAGACCTTCTGAGTGAACTCGGCTTGGACGCGCAGAACAGCGCAGCGATCGGTCGCGTGCTGGGCACCGGCAACATCCTGCGGGCCACCGAGCGGGCCGACGGCACGATGGAGGCGACCATCCGGATCAGGGAGGACGAGATCTGCTGGGACCCGGCGATTCTCGTGCTTCCGCACGGTGGTGACGTCGAGCTGACGATCATCAACGACGACAAGAACACGCACGCCTGCCTGCTCCCGAGCAACGGCGACAAGAAGTTCATCTGGCTGCTCAACCACTCGAAGGGCCGGGCGAAGCTCAACCTGGACGGCCCCGGTTACTACTGGTACAGCTCCCCGGGCGGCAACGACGAGGGCCGCGGCCTGACCGCCGCCATCGTGGTGCTCGGCGAGGTGCCGCCGGAAGCCCGTCTCGACCGCCCCGACCAGCCCCGCCGGTAGAGAGGATCGAACTGATGACAGTCGAATACGTTGACGCCGGTGACGCGATCGACCACGGAGCGCTGAGCGCCGTTTCCGGCACCGCTCCCGCCGTCACCGACAACATCGACTACGAGCGCATCCTCAACGCGCGCTCGGAATCGCACAACTGGATCACCTACTACGGCGACTACGACGGCAAGCGGTACAGCCTGCTGGACCAGATCAACACCGAGAACGTCAAGCGACTCGGGCCGGCCTGGATCTTCCAGGCGGGAACCTCCGGGCAGATCGCCGGTGCCTCGACCTACGCCTTCGAGACCTGTCCGCTGGTCGTCGACGGCGTCATGTACGTGACCGGCTGGGACGGCTGGTTCTGGGCCCTGGACGCCAAGACCGGTGAGCAGCTGTGGCGCTACAAGCACGCGGTTCCCTTCGACGTCTCGCTGTGCTGCGGCAACGTCAACCGCGGTTCCGCGGTGGCCAACGGCAAGGTCTACTTCGTGACCCCCAACGCCCACCTGCTCGCGCTGGACGCGACCAACGGCGAGAAGGTCTGGGAGAAGACCATCGGTGACGTCCGCGCGGGCGAGAGCGCCTCGCTGGCACCGCTGGTCATCAAGGACACGATCATCACCGGCAGCGCCGGCGGCGAGTTCGGCGTGCGCGGGCACATCGACTGCTGGGACCTGGAGACCGGTGAGCAGCGCTGGCGCTGCTACACCGTTCCCAAGCCCGGTGAGCCGGGCTCGGAGACCTGGCCGGCCGACGGCGAGGCGTGGGCGCGCGGCGGTGCCAACCACTGGGTCACCGGCACCTACGACCCCGAGACGAACCTGTACTACGCGGGCACCGGCAACCCGGCGCCCGACTTCGACGGCGCGGTGCGCGAGGGCGACAACCTCTACACCGACAGCGTCGTCGCGGTGGACGTCGACACCGGCCAGATCCGGTGGCACTACCAGTTCACCCCGCACGACCTGTGGGACTACGACTCCACCATGGAGATGACCCTGTTCGAGCGGGACGGGAAGAAGCTCCTCGGGCACTTCGACAAGAACGGCTACTTCTTCGTGCTCGACCGCACCAACGGCGAGCTGCAGCACGTGACGCCGTTCGTCGACCGGATCGACTGGGGCACCATCACCCGCGACGGCAAGGTGACGCCCAGGAAGTACCCGGACAAGGAGGGCGAGCCCGTCCACTTCTACCCCGGCCCGGCCGGTGCGAAGGAGTGGACGCACGCCGCCTACAGCCCGCGCACCGACATGTTCTACGTGCCGGTCGCCGACGTGGGCGCGACCGCGACCAGGCGTCGTCGCGAGTTCAAGGAAGGCATGCCGTACTGGGGTGCCGCCGTGCAGGTGGACATCGACAACATGGCCGGGTCGGTCAGCGCGTTCGACTCCCACGGGGAAGAGAAGTGGCGCTGGCGCAACCCGTACCCGATGGCCTCCTCGGTGCTCGCGACCGCCGGTGACGTCGTGTTCGCCGGCACGCCGACGGGCGAGTTCCTGGCCCTGGACGCCCGGACCGGCGAGGAGCTGTGGAAGTTCCAGTGCGGGAGCGGCCACCACGGCAGCCCCATGACCTACTCGGTCGACGGCAAGCAGTACGTCGCCGTACCGGTCGGCTGGGGCGGCTGGCTGGAGGGCATCATCCCCGGCATGCTCGGCGCGGGCCACGGCAGCGCGCTGATCGTGTTCGCGCTGCCGGACTGACCGGCGGGCAGGAGTGACGACCGCACCGCGATCGGCGGTGCGGTGGGGTGAAGCAGGAGACCTCCGGTCGGGTGCGAGCGCACGACGCCCGCACCGCCCGGAGGCCTCCCTCACCTCGCGCCTAGTTCATCAGGTGAGACGCGGGCTGGCGGACGGATCACGTGGACCGTCCGCCGAAACCCGTTGGTACATCGCGGGAACACCGTTGATCGGGCAGGTCCGGGCACCGCGTCCTGGACGGGGTCGGACGAGCGGGTGGCTTCCGGAACACTGCAACGGGAGGATGCGTTGGGTGAGACGCGACGTGTTGTCGGCATCAGAGGGGACCGGCAGGTCCTGTTCGACATCGCCGAGGTGATCGTGGCCGAATCCGTCGGGAGGGCCGTCTGGCTGAGAACCGATCTCGGGCGCTTCCGGTGCGCGACCGATGGAATCGACAACATCGACGACAAGTACGCGGCCTGCGGGTTCGTGCGGGTGCACCGGAGCTACCTGGTGAACCTCAACCGCGTCCGCGAAGTGACGCGCAAGGACGGTGGCGAACTCGAACTCACCGTCGAGAACTACGGGTGGGTCGTGCCGGTCTCGCGCCGGCGCGCGAAGTTCGTCACCGAAGCCCTCGGGCTCTAGCACTAGGAGAACTCGATCTCTCGCTGCCGCACCCGTTCTGCGATCACGGCCTCTTCCGTCCACAGTGGGCGCCGTGCTGCGGAGCGGGTGCGGTCGCACGTGTTCGATGCACCAAAAGCATTGGAAAACAAGCTGTTTTTGTCGACAGGTGAAGAATACGCGTGCCGACTGGATCGTGCAATGGAATTGATCTGATCGATCCGTCCGGAAGGTGTTGACAACCGTTCGTGCCACGGGGTGGGCGCTTCGTGCTCGGCGCGTTGACCGGGGCTTCGCCAGGCGTGCAGCCTTGCACATCGGGCACATCTCACGTCGGCAGCGGATGCTTGTCGGCAGTGCATTCGCGCGGCGCGCTAGGAGGCGAGGCGGAACATGGCTACCTTGAACGAAATCGCTCACAGGATGGTCTCCAACCGGCGGGGAGTGCTCGCCGCGGACGAGAGCATCTCCACGATGTCCTCCCGGTTGGAAGGCGTCGGCGTGGCTCCCACCGACGAGAACCGGCGGACCTACCGCGAACTGATCGTCACCACACCCGATCTGGCCGACTCGATCAGCGGGATCATCCTGGCCGACGACACCCTGCGGCAGGAGCTGTCGGACGGGCGCACCTTCCCCGCGGCCCTCGCGGACATGGGCATCCTGGCCGGCATCAAGGTCGACACCGGGGCCAAGCCGCTGGCCGGGGCCGACGGCGAGAAGGTCACCGAAGGGCTCGACGGCCTGCGCGACCGCGTCGCCGAGTACGTGGGCCTCGGGGCGACCTTCGCCAAGTGGCGCGCGGTGATCACCATCGGCGGCGGACGTCCCACCGAGCGCTCGATCCGCGCGAACGTGCACGGGCTCGCGCGCTACGCCGGGCTCTGCCAGGAAGGCGGGCTGGTGCCAATCGTGGAGCCCGAGGTGCTGATGGACGGCGACCACACCCTCGCCCGGTGCCAGCAGGTGACGCGGGTGGTGCTCCGGGCGCTGTTCGACGAGCTCGCCCTGATGCAGGTTCGGCTCGACGGCATGGTCCTCAAGCCCAACATGGTGGTCGCGGGCAAGGACTGCCCGCAGCAGCCCGGGATCGAGGAGGTCGCGCAGACCACAGTGGACACCCTGCGCGAGACGGTCCCGCCGGAGGTGCCGGGCATCGCGTTCCTCTCCGGCGGGCAGAGCCCGGAGCTGGCGACCCGCCACCTCGGCGCCATGCAGAACTGCGGCCCGCTGCCCTGGGAGCTGACCTACTCGTTCGGGCGCGCGCTGGTCGGTCCCGCGCTGGAGACCTGGCGCGGCGACGCGAGCCGGTGGGAAGACGCGCAGCGAGCGCTGTCGGACCGCGCCGTGGCGAACGCCGCGGCCCGCTGACCCACCCGAGGGCGGGCCCGGCGACATCCGGGCCCGCCCTCGGGCTGTGACGCGGCGACCGCATGCCCGAGTGCGCCAGATCACATCTTCTTGCGATGAAGGACTTCGCCGGAACAAGATCTCCTCGCAACAATCAGGGAACCTGATGATTACCTGCGAAGGGGTTCTGGTGGCACTTCTCGACTCGTCGATCTGGGAGGGCAAGCTCTTCACCGGTCGGTGGACCGGAGGTTCGGCCGGGGTGGGCGAAGTCCGGGAACCGGCCACCTCGGCGGTGCTGGGCAGCGTCGGACTGGCCGCGGCCGGCGACGTCACCGCCGCCGTCGAGCGCGCCACCCGGGCGCAGCGGGACTGGGCGGCGACACCTCCAGCCCAGCGCGCGGCCGTGCTGCGCCGCGCGGCGGACCTGCTGACCCAGCACGCCGGTGAGATCACCGAGTGGATCGTGCGCGAGTCCGGGTCGGTCCGGCTCAAGGCCGGGATCGAGATCGAAGGCGCGGCGGGGGAGTGCACCGAATCGGCCGCGCTGACCTCGGCTCCCCACGGCGAACTCCTGCCCGACGGCGCGCGGCTCAGCGTGCAGCGCCGCGTTCCGGCCGGTGTCGTCGGCGTGATCTCGCCGTTCAACTTCCCGCTGCTGCTGTCGATGCGATCGGTGGCACCCGCGCTGGCGCTCGGCAACGCCGTCGTCGTCAAACCCGATGCGCGCACGGCCGTGTGCGGTGGCGTGGTCATCGCCCGCGTCTTCGAGGAAGCCGGTCTGCCCGAGGGAGTGCTGCAGGTGCTGCCCGGCGGTGCGGACTCCGGTGCCGCGCTGGTCGACGACCCGCGAGTGCCGATCATCTCCTTCACCGGATCCACCCGGGCCGGGCGCTCCGTCGGTGCCCGCGCCGGTGAGCTGCTCAAGCGCGCGCACCTGGAGCTCGGCGGGAACAGCGCGCTGATCGTCTGCGAGGACGCCGATCTCGACGCCGCCGCGTCCTGCGGGGCGTTCGGGAGCTTCCTGCACCAGGGCCAGATCTGCATGGCCACCGGCCGCCACCTGGTGCACCGCTCGCTCTACGACCGCTACGTCGAGAAGCTCGCCGAGAAGGCGGAAGCGCTGCCCGTCGGGGACCCGTTCACCGAAGACGTCGTGCTCGGCCCGATCATCGACGACGGCCAGCTCGCCCACGTCACCGATCTCGTCGACCGCAGCGTGGCGGCCGGTGCCCGGCTGGTCGCCGGTGGCAAGGCGAGCGGCCCGTTCTTCCGGCCGACCGTGCTGGCCGATTGCCACCCCGGCATCCCCGCCTACGCCGAGGAGGTCTTCGGCCCGGTCGCGAGCGTTCGGCCGTTCGACACCGCCGACGAGGCCGCCGAGATGGCCGCCGACTCCGAGTACGGGCTCAGCCTCGGCATCATCACCTCCGACCCCGCCGCCGGCCTCGCGCTGGCCGACCGCGTTCCCACCGGGCTCGTCCACATCAACGACCAGACCGTCAACGACGATCCCGCCGTCCCGTTCGGGGGTGTCGGAGCCTCCGGCATCGGCCGGGTCGGCGGTGCGCGGGCCAACGTCGAGGCGTTCACCGAGACGCAGTGGATCACCGTCCGGTCCGAAGCGGCCCAGTACCCGTTCTGATTGTCAGCGAGGAGCACCATGTCTTCTGAAACCCCTTGGGGAAACACCGTTCTCGTCGAGTTCGACGAGGGGATCGCGTGGGTGACGTTGAACCGCCCCGAGAAGCGCAACGCGATGAACCCGACGCTCAACGACGAGATGGTCCGCACCCTCGACGCCCTCGAAGGCGACCCGCGCTGCAAGGTCCTGGTGCTCACCGGCGCAGGTGAGTCCTGGTCTGCGGGCATGGACCTCAAGGAGTACTTCCGCGAGGTCGACGAGTCCGGGGACCCGGCGCTGCAGATCCGGGTGCGCCGGGCGAGCGCGGAGTGGCAGTGGAAGCGGCTGGCCAACTGGTCCAAGCCGACCATCGCGATGGTCAACGGCTGGTGCTTCGGCGGCGCCTTCACCCCGCTGGTGGCCTGCGACCTGGCCATCTCCGACGAGCAGGCCCAGTACGGCTTGTCCGAGATCAACTGGGGGATCCCGCCCGGCGGCGTGGTCGCCCGGGCGCTGGCCGCGACCGTCAGCCAGCGCGACGCGCTGTACTTCATCATGACCGGCGAGACCTTCGACGGCCGCCGCGCCGCCGAGATGCGCCTGGTCAACGAGGCGGTCCCGGCCGACCGGCTGCGCGAGCGCACCCGCGAGCTCGCGCTCAAGCTCGCCTCGATGAACCCGGTGGTGCTGCGCACGGCCAAGGTCGGCTACAAGGTCTCGCGCGACATGCCGTGGGAGCACGCCGAGGACTACCTCTACGCCAAGCTGGAGCAGTCCCAGTTCCTCGACGAGGCCAACGGCCGGGAGAAGGGCATGACCCAGTTCCTGGACGAGAAGTCCTACCGCCCAGGGCTGTCCGCCTACTCCAACGACTGAGCTGCCTGCGGGAGGCTGAGCGATGCGTGACGAGGGACTGGGGTCCTGGCCGGTGCGACGAGCTCGGATGACCCCGCACCGGGTGGCGCTGATCCACGGCGAGCGCCAGGACACCCACGCCGATCTGGCGCGGCGCACCGCCGCGCTCGCGCGAGGTCTGCGCGACCTCGGGGTGCGGCGCGGTGACCGGGTCGGCTACCTCGGCCCGAACCACCCCGCCTACCTGGAAGCGCTGTTCGCCGCGGCCTCCCTCGGAGCGGTGTTCGTCCCGGTCAACACCAGGCTTGCGGTGCCCGAACTCGCGCACGTGCTGACCGACGCGGGAGTGTCGGTGCTGGTCCACGCCGCGTCGGCGGGAGCCTCCGTCGACGCGGCGGCGACACCGGTGCTGCGGGAACGCCTCGTCATAGACGAGGACTCCTACGAGGCGCTGGCGGGCGGAGCGGGCGAGCCCGTCGACGAACCCGTCGGGCTCGACGACCCGTGCCTGATCATGTACACCTCGGGCAGCACCGGCCGCCCGAAGGGTGCCGTGCTCAGCCACAGGAACCTGACGTGGAACTGTGTCAACGTGCTGGTCGAGTCCGACCTGTCCGGTTCCGAGGTCGCCCTCGTCGCCGCGCCGCTGTTCCACACCGCGGCGCTCGGGATGACCTGCCTGCCCACGCTGCTCAAGGGCGGCACCGCGGTGCTCATGAGCTCGTTCGACCCGGGTGAGGCCTTGGAGCTGATCGCACGCCACCGGGTTTCGCTGCTGTTCGGCGTGCCCGCGATGTACGACGCGATCAGCGCCCGGCCGGAGTGGGCGAGCGCGGACCTCTCCAGCGTGCGCACCCTGCTGTGCGGCGGATCGCCGGTCCCGGAGGCCACCATCCGCCGCTACCTGGACCGGGACCTGGCGTTCGTCCAGGGCTACGGGATGACCGAGACCTCGCCGGGAGCGCTGATCCTCGATCCCGCAGCGGCGCGCGAGAAGGCGGGTTCGGCGGGCGTGCCGTCGTTCTTCACCGACGTCCGCGTCGTCGACCGCGCCGGTCAGCCGGTCGCGGCGGGCGAGCCGGGGGAGGTCGTGGTGCGCGGCCCGAACGTCATGCTCGGCTACTGGAACCGGCCCGAGGCCACCGACGAGGCGCTGGCGGGCGGCTGGATGCACTCCGGCGACGTCGCCACCGTCGACGACGAAGGCCACTTCACCGTCGTCGACCGGATCCGGGACATGATCATCTCGGGTGGGGAGAACATCTACCCCGCCGAGGTGGAGGCCGCGCTCTACGAGCACCCGGCGGTCGAGCTGTGCACCGTCGTCGGCGTGCCCGACCCGAAGTGGGGCGAAGTCCCGCGTGCCGTGGTCGTCCTGCGCGCAGGAGCGCGGGCCACCGGTGAGGAGATCCACGAGCACCTGCGGCGCCACCTCGCCGGCTACAAGGTGCCCAAGCAGGTGGAGTTCTGGGACGACCTGCCGCGCACGGGTTCCGGGAAGGTCCAGAAGGCGTCGGTGCGGGAGCGGTTGGCATGACACCCGAGCGAGCCACCGCGAACGTGCGCGATGATGTGTCGGTGACCAGCCACGACAACGCCGAACCGCGCACCCTCTACCTCGTCAAGCGCCTGGAGCTGGCGATCCGGGCGCGGATGGACGAGGCGCTGCGCCCGCACGGTCTGACCACCTTGCAGTTCACGGCGCTCACCGCGCTGCGGCATCGCGACCGCCTCAGCTCCGCCCAGCTCGCCCGCCGCTCGTTCGTCACCCCGCAGACCATGAACGAGATGGTGCGCTGGCTGGAGGATCGCGGGCACATCGAGCGCCACCGCGATCCCGACAACCGGCGGGTGCTGCTGATCTCGCTGACCGAATCCGGTCGCGAGGTCTTGCGGCGCTGCGACTCGCTGATCGAGGCGATCGAGAACGAGGTGCTCGGCGCGATCCCCGAAGACCAGCGAGCCGCGTTCCGGCAGAGCCTCGTCGCCGGGTACACGGCGCTGAGCGGTCACGAGGAGACCACCTGAGCCGGTGGGTCAGTACCGCCTGTCGATGACCGAGTTGTTGCTGGCGATCCAGCGGATGAAGCCGTGCTGGAAGTTGTTCTGCCTGCCCCCGGAGACCGAGAACTCGCCGGTCGTCGGATAACCCAGGTACGAGCGCTCCCAGCCCAGCGCCACCCACCGCTCGCGGATCCGGCCGTACACCTCGTGCGCACCGGTCGGCGGCGTCCAGTAGATCGAGGCGGCCTTGCTGAAGTGGTTGTAGCGCCCCACCTGGTCCGGCGTGGCCGTCTCGTCGGTGGTGGGGTAGCCGATGGGTCCGGCTTCCCAGCCGAGCCTGCTCCACTGCTCGCGGATCGCACCCCACACCGCGTGCGACCCGGTCTGCGACGTCCAGTAGATCGACGCGCCCAGTGCGAAGTGGTTGTACCGGCCGACCTGGTCGGGTGTGGCGGTCTCGTCGGTGGTCGGAGCCCCGAAGAAGGCGTGCCCGCCGCGTTCGAGGTACTTGGCGAGGTTGCCGCCGTGCACCTCGTGCACCCCGGTTCCCGAGCTCCAGTACAGCCTGCCGTTCTGGTAGGTCCGGTAGTGCACCGGGCCGTCGGTGATCTCCGGTCCCGTCGGCGCGCCCATGAGCGTGCGCAGCCCGGGGTCGGAGTCGTACCGCTGGTCGATCGCGGACCGGTACTCGGCGTTGAGGGTCTGGTCGGCGGGGCCCATCGTGATGAACCTGGAGCGCGCGGTCGGCCCGTCGGTCCACCTCGTGAACGTCGACCCGCCATCGGTGGCCGTTTCGGCTGCCAGCACGTCGAGCTTCGCGCCCTCGGTGACCATCGCCGAGCTGGCCCCGCCTTCGGTGGGGATCTGCAGCACCGCCGGGATGTTGCTGGTCAGGGTCAGCAGGTGCTCGCGGGGCAGTGCGGTGTAGGTCGTCGACGACGACACGCCCTCGGAATCGGTCGCGGTGGCGGTGAACGTCATCCGCGCGTCCGGGTGCGCGGTGAACGCGGTGTCGAACACCGGGCCCTGCGCGCCGGGGCCGGGGTGGTCGTGGCACGTCGTCTCCTCGGCGCAGTGCACGACCGAACTCGTCCACGTCACCTCCAGCGGGCCGTTCTCGACGTCGGTGGCGTCGGCCGAGAGGCTGATCGGGTCGTCGACCGCGAAGTCCGCTTGCGCGGGCGGTGTCAGCGTCAGCTCCGGTGAGTGGTTGGAGGGGACGACCACGACGTCGACCTGGTCGGAGGCGCCGAGCGGGTCCCGCACCGTCAGCGTCGCGGTGAACCGCTCGGTTCCCGGCGCGTAGGTGTGCGTGGTGCGCACCCCGGTCGCGGTGGTGCCGTCGCCGAAGTCCCAGTCGTAGCGCAGGGCGTCACCGTCGAAGTCCATCGAGCCCGAACCGTCGAAGGTGACCGTGCGGGTGGCCGGATCGCTCGTCGTGGTGGCCGCCGCGACCGGCGGGTTGTTGGCCGCGGAGTAGCTGAGCCTGCGCAGCGATCCGCTGTAGATGTCGGCGTAGACGATGTCGCCGTTGGGCGCCGCTTCGAACTTCACCGGACCGCCGATGTCGGTTCCCAGCGGCGGGCTCTGCGGTCGCTGCACCAGCGCACCCTGGGCGTCGAGCCGCAGCGTCCAGAGCTTGCGCTGGCTGTAGTCGCCGAAGAAGTACGCGCCCCGGTAGGACTCCGGGTAGCTCTCGCCCTGGTAGATGATGCCGCCGGTGACGCTGTTGCCCTCGTCGACGCCGCTGCCGTGGTGGTACTCCCACACCGGGGGAGTGTTGGCGACGTTGGCGCACTCCGGCCGGTCGGCGTACCCGGGAGCCGGGTGGTTCCCCTCCCAGCACGGCCACTTGTAGTTCTGGCCCGGGCGCACGAAGTCGACCTCTTCCCACGTGCCGTAGCCGACGTCGCCGACGATCGGCGTCCCGGTGGACGGGTCGATCGAGAGCCGGAAGGGGCTGCGGAAACCGCTGGCGTAGACGCGGCTTCGCCACGACGACGGGTTCGACGACTGGAAGAACGGGTTGCTCGCCACCCCTCGGCCGTCCGGCGTGATGTGCACGATCTTGCCCGCGGGCGAGTCCAGGTTGAAGGTCTGGAACGCGGCGGGGTCGGTGAACCGGTAGTCGGCCAGGTCGCCGATGGACACCCACAGCGTGCCGTCCGGCGCGGCGATGATGCCGGTGATGGCGTGCACGTCGGAGAAGCTCTTGGTCTCGAAGATCACCCGCTCGTCGACGATCCGGGTCGGTTCGGGGCTGCCCTCAACGGTCCAGCGGGAGAGCCGCAGGAGGAAGCCGTCGGCGGCGTCCGGCACCGCGCGCGAGGTAGATCTGCCGGGACGTCTCGTAGTCGGGCGCGGCGGCGACGCCGACCAGCCCGAGGTCCTGGGCGGTGTCCACCGGCAGCGTCGCCAGCGTGTTGACCTTCCCGCCGGTGGACACCCAGGCGACCTTGCCCTGCTTGCCGGTGCTGAGGGCGCTGTTGTCCGGCAGGAAGGTGAAGTCCGTCAGGTCGAAGGCGGCTTGCCCGCTCGGCTGGTCGCGGAACACGAATCCCGGCGGCAGCACGGGAACGGCGGCGGCCTCCGGCGGCGCCGGCGTCAACAGCCCGGCGGCCATCGCGAGGACGCACAGCACCGCGCTCGCGGCCCATCGTTTTCGGTTGATCATGGAAGCTCACCCCAGCGAGACAATCCCCGCAACCATGACCCCGCCGAGGCGGGCGAACCAGGGGCTATGGACCCTGAACCCGCGGTGGGAAGTCGCCGTCACGGGGTGTTGCGGAACAGCTGTTCGCTGTGAGCACCAGCACGTGAACAGGGGTTGGAGCGGGCATTGATCTCCCGGAGATCGTAGGCTGGTCGGTCTGCCGCGCGTGCGTCATCCGGAGTGCGCGCTCTGACGACAGGAGACAGACGCCGTGGGTTCATGTCCTGTTCGCAGTTCCCCAGCCGTGCCGCCGGCCGAACGGCGGCCTCGGTGACGCTGACGACGGCGCACGAATCCCTCGACGACATCCCCGGGGCCACGACCAGTGCCGTGTACTGGTCGGGTTTCGCGCCGGACCAGCGCACCCTGATCGACGTCCTCACCACCACCGCCGAGCGGCACCCCGACGCGCCCGCGATCGACGACGGCACGACCGCGCTGACCTACCGCCGCCTGACCGGCCAGGTCGAGGCCGTGCGACGACGCCTCGCCGAAAACGGCATCGGTGCCGGTGACAGGGTCGGGATCCACATCGCGTCGGGAACCGCGGAGCTCTACGTCTCGATCCTGGGCGTGCTCGCGGCCGGTGCCGCCTACGTGCCCGTCGACGCCGACGATCCCGAGGACCGCGTCGAGCTGGTCTTCACCGAGGCCGACGTGTGCGCGGTGCTGAGCACCGGTGGCGAGCTGCGGTTGCGCCGCACCCCCGGCGGGAAGACCGGCGACCCCACCCCGTCCGACGACGCGTGGATCATCTTCACCTCCGGCTCGACCGGCAAGCCCAAGGGCGTCGCGGTCAGCCACGCCTCCGCCGCCGCGTTCGTCGACGCCGAGGCCCGCCTGTTCCTCACCGAGGAGCCCATCGGCCCCGGCGACCGGGTGCTGGCCGGGCTGTCGGTGGCCTTCGACGCCTCGTGCGAGGAGATGTGGCTGGCGTGGCGCCACGGCGGATGCCTGGTGCCCGCGCCGCGCGCTCTCGTGCGCACCGGCGTCGACCTCGGCCCCTGGCTGGTCGCGCAGCGCATCACCGTCGTGTCCACCGTGCCGACCCTGGCCGCGTTGTGGCCGGTCGAGGCGCTGGAGGAGATCCGGCTGCTCATCCTCGGCGGCGAGGCGTGCTCGCAGGAGCTCGCCGAGCGGCTCGACGTCGAGGGCCGCGAGGTCTGGAACACCTACGGACCCACCGAGGCGACCGTGGTGGCCTCGGCGGCCAGGCTCAGCGGCGACGACGAGGTCCGGATCGGGCTGCCGCTGGCCGGCTGGAACCTCGCGGTCGTCGACGACGAGGGCGGTCCGGTCGCGATGGGCGGCACCGGCGAGCTCGTGATCGGCGGAGCCGGTCTCGCCCGCTACCTCGACGCCGACAAGGACGCCGAGAAGTTCGCGCCGCTGCCGTCGCTGGGCTGGTCCCGCGCCTACCGCAGCGGCGACGTGGTGCGCGCCGAACCCGAGGGCCTGGTGTTCGTCGGCCGCGCCGACGAGCAGGTCAAGCTCGGCGGCCGGCGCATCGAGCTCGGCGAGGTCGACGCCGCCCTGGCCGCCCTGCCGGACGTGGCGGGGGCCGCGGCCGCGGTGCAGACGACAGCGGCGGGGAACCAGGTGCTGGTCGGCTACGTCGTGCCGAGCAGCGAGGACTTCGACCACGACAGCTCCGTGCGCCAGCTGCAGGAACGCCTGCCCGCCGCGCTGGTGCCGCTGCTGGCGATCATCGACGACCTGCCCACCCGCACCTCCGGCAAGGTCGACCGCGTGGCCCTCCCCTGGCCGCTGCCCACCGCGGGCCCGGGGGAGACCTCGGCGCTGTCGGGCACCGAGTCGTGGCTCGCGGAGGGCTGGGCGGAGATCCTCGGCGTCGAGGTCTCCGACCCGGGCGCGGACTTCTTCGCGCACGGCGGCGGCAGCCTCACCGCCGCCCAGCTCATCGCCCGCATCCGGCTGCGCCACCCGCAGGTCTCCGTCGCCGACATCTACCAGGAGCCCACGCTCGGCGGACTCGCCGCGCACCTCGACGCGCTCGACGCCGACTCCGGCAACTCCCAGCGCGAGGTCACCCCGACACCGCGCCGGACCGGCCTGCTGCAACTGCTCATCATGATCCCGATGCTCTCGCTGGTGGGACTGCGGTGGCTGACCGCGCTCGCGGCGATCAGCAACGTGCTGACCTGGGTCGGCTCGGTGAGCTTCCTGCCGACGGTGCCCTGGTGGGGGATCGCGGCGGCGTGGCTGGTGCTGTTCACGCCCGCCGGTCGCATCACGATCTCCGCTGTCGGCGCCCGGTTCCTGCTCGACGGCGTGCGGCCGGGCACCTACCCGCGCGGCGGGAGCGTCCACTTGCGACTGTGGACCGCGCAGCAGCTCGCCGAGTTCTCCGGCGCCACGGGCGTTTCCGGCGCGTCCTGGACCTCGTTCTACGCGCGGGCGCTGGGCGCCCAGGTCGCCGACGACGTCGACCTGCACTCGCCGCCGCCGATCACCGGCATGCTCAAGATCGGCAGGGGAGCGGCCGTCGAACCCGAGGTGGACCTCTCCGGCCACTGGGTCGACGGCGACCGGGTGCACATCGGCAAGATCCGGATCGGCGCGGGCGCGCGCGTCGGTGCGCGCAGCACGCTGTTGCCCGGCGCGCGCATCGGCAAGCGCGCCGAGATCGCGGCCGGCTCCACGGTGCACGGCTCGGTCCCGGCCGGGCAGCGGTGGTCTGGTTCACCGGCGAGCAAGGTGAGCAAGTCCGCGCTGACCTGGCCGTCCAGCCGCCCACCGCGCTCGCGGCGTTGGGTCGCGATGTACGGGCTGGCCTCGATGCTGCTCGGGCTGGTCCCGGCGGTGGCCGCGGTGCCCGGCGTCCTGCTGCTCGCCCGCGCGATCTCCGGCTCGCCCGATCTGGGCTCAGCGCTGCTGCGCGCCGCGCCGGTGGTGCCGCTGGCGAGCGCGACCTACTTCCTCGGCTACGCGCTGCTGGTGGTGATCTGCGTCCGCGCGCTGAGCATCGGCATGCACGAGGGGTTCCACCCGGTCCACGGCCGCGTGGCCTGGCAGGTGTGGGCCACCGAGCGGCTGATGGACATGGCGCGCGTCGGGCTGTTCCCGCTGTACGCGAGCCTGATCACCCCGGTGTGGCTGCGGCTGCTGGGCGCCAAGGTCGGCCGCGACGTCGAAGCCTCCACCGTGCTCGCGCTGCCGAAGATGACCAACGTCGCCGACGGCGCGTTCCTCGCCGACGACACCATGGTCGCCACCTACGACCTCGGTGGCGGCTGGCTGCACGTCGCCCCGGCGCGCATCGGCAAGCAGGCGTTCCTGGGCAACTCCGGCATGACCGCGGCGGGCCGCCGGGTGCCCAAGCGCGGTCTGGTCGGCGTGCTGTCGTCGACCCCGCGCAAGGCCAAGAAGGGCTCGTCGTACCTGGGCATGCCGCCGATGCCGTTGCGCAGGTCGGTCGATCGGGGCGATCGCAGCCGCACCTTCGCGCCACCGCTGCGCCTCAAGCTCGCCCGCGCTGTCGTCGAGCTGTTCCGGTTCGTGCCGGTCGTGCTCAGCGTCGGGTTGTCGGTGCTGGTGCTGGCGGCGCTGGCGCAGCTGCACGCCGCCGTGGGGCTGCTGGGCGCGGCGCTGCTCGCCGGACCGGTCATGCTGGCCGCCGGGCTGCTGGCCTGCCTCGTGGCGACCGCGGTGAAGTGGCTGCTCGTCGGCCGCTACCGGGCCGGCGAACGCCCGCTGTGGTGCTCCTTCGTGTGGCGCACGGAGCTGGCCGACATGTTCGTCGAGGTGCTGGCGGTGCCGTGGCTGATCGGGTCGGCCACCGGAACGCCGCTGCTGACGATGTGGCAGCGGAGCATGGGCGCGAAGATCGGCCGCGGCGTGTGGCTGGAGACCTACTGGCTGCCCGAAGCGGACCTGGTGCGGCTCGGGGCGGGCTCGACCGTCAACCGCGGCTGCGTCGTGCAGACCCACCTGTTCCACGACCGGGTCATGCGGCTCGACGAGGTGCGGCTGGATCCCGGCGCTACCCTGGGCCCGCACGGAATCGTGCTGCCCGGCGCGAGCATCGGCGCCGACACCACCATCGGACCGGGTTCGCTGGTCACCCGCGGGGACGAGGTGCCCGCGGGCACGCGCTGGCTCGGGAACCCGATCACGAACTGGCAGAGGGGACGCAACCGGTGAGTTCTGGGCCGAGCACGAGCGCTCCGTCACCGGGTGCGGACCGGTCCGCCGACCCCTACCTGCCCGAGCACGGCAACGGCGGATACCGCGTCGTGCACTACGACCTCGACCTGGACTACCAGGTGGGGCCCAACCGGCTCAGCGGCACCGCGCGGATCTCGGCCACCTCGACGCAGGCGCTGTCGCGGTTCAGCCTCGACCTCGCCGACCTGCGGGTGCGGCGGGTGCTCGTGGACGGCAAGCCCGCGAAGTTCACCCACAGCGGCGGGAAGTTGCGCATCAAGCCGCAGCGCCCCATCGGCGAGAACGCCGAATTCCGCGTGGAGGTCCGGTATTCGGGCACGCCCCACCCGATCGCGGGACGCTGGGGCGAGATCGGCTGGGAGGAGCTCACCGAGGGCTCGATGGTCGCCGCGCAGCCCATCGGGGCGCCGTCGTGGTTCCCCTGCAACGACCACCCGTCCGACAAGGCCGCGTACCGGGTCTCGTTCACCGCCGCCTCGCCGTTCTCGGTGCAGGTGACCGGGAACCTGGTGTCGCAGCAGCGGCGCGGCAGCACCACGACGCACGTCTTCGAGCGGCCGGAACCGACTTCGACGTACCTGATGAGCGTCCAGGTCGGTCCCTACACCGACGTGGAGCTGGCCAGCGGGGAAGTCCCGCAGCGGGCGGCGATCCCCGCGCGGCTGAAGGAGGACTTCGCGGTCGACTTCGGTCGGCACGGCCAGATCATGGACTGCTTCCGCGATCTGTTCGGCCCCTACCCGTTCGGCGAGTACGTCGTGGTGGTCACCGACGACGAGCTCGAAGACCCCGTCGAAGCGCAGGGCATGTCGATCTTCGGCGCCAACCACGTCGACGGGCAGCGCACCCACGAACGGCTCGTGGCGCACGAGCTCGCCCACCAGTGGTTCGGCAACAGCGTCACCATCGCCGACTGGCGGCACATCTGGCTCAACGAGGGCTTCGCGACCTACGCCGAATGGCTGTGGTCGGAGCGCTCGGGCGGGCCGTCGGCGCAGGAGCACGCGGCGGACTGGCACGCCCAGGTCGCGGCGGATCTCCGCATCGGCGACCCGGGCGTGTCCAGCATGTTCGACCCGCAGGTCTACAAGCGCGGTGCTCTGACCTTGCACGCGCTCCGGCACGAGATCGGCGACGAGCCGTTCTTCGCGCTGCTGCGGCGCTGGGCGGCCGAGCACCGGCACGGCACCGCGACGACCGAGGACTTCACGTCCCTGGCCGCCGAGCACGCGAACCGCGGTCTGGAGCCGCTGTTCACCGCGTGGCTGGACCAGCCGGAACTACCGGCGCTGCCCAGCTGAGAGCCGTCACTTCCCGGCGAGCGCCGGGGCTTCGGTGAACAGCTGCGGCGCGATCACGACGCCCTGCGCGAAGTTCTCGTCGACCTGGGCCTTCTCGGTCGGGTTGGGGAGGTTGTTCTGGCATTCGGTCCCGGCGCTGGCGCCCGACATCAGGTCTTCGCAGATCCCGGTGCGGTCGTCGGGGAGTCCGAGGATGTGGCCGATCTCGTGGGTGGCGATGCGCGGGATGTGGTGCCCCTCGTTGACGGCTTGGCGCCCCATCCACACCGTGCCCACGCCGAGCGACTCGGTCTGGGCGCGCGGCCAGCCGTCGTCGGCGAGGACGGTCAGGTCGGCCTGGCCGTCGGTGGCCTTCTCCAGCTTGACGTTGGCGACCTGGCCGTTCCAGGTCTCGGCCGCCTCGTCGATGGCCGCCTGGAACTCCTCGGCCTGGCTGGCGTCGTAGGTGACGATGCGGGGCTCGGCGTCGCTGGTGACCGCACCGGCCAACGGTGCGCCTGCCACCAGCAGCAACGCCGTCGCCGCGCCAGCGATCGCGGTCGTCATCGAGAACCTGGACATGTCGACTCCTCCTGTGGGCGGTCGTTCACGTGGAAACGATCAACACGACCGGAGGCTAGGCAGGAGTCCCGGACCGATACGGACAGTGGCGGATAACCGCCATCACGTCACCAGGTGTGAAATCATCGCGGCCGCAACGAGTGGGGGAGCACGACCTCTCCCGTGGCGCGCCCGTGCCGGTCGAGCAGCCAGCCCATCCGCTTGCGGGTGCGCAGCGTCAGGACGGACTCCGACAGCCGCAGCGACGGCAGCTTCTCGTTGACCAGCCGCTCGATGCGCATGAGATCGCCCGCCGACCTCGCCCACAGCAGGAACATCAGGTTCGACTGGCCCGCGGTGGACACCAGCAGCCGGAGCTCGGGCAGCGTCGACAGCGAGCGGACCGTGTGGTCCAGCTCGGTCATCGGCACCTGCGCGAACCACGTGCACACGATCGGCCAGCGGGTGCGCAGCCCGGCGACCTCGCAGCGGAAGGCCAGGGCGTCGGTGGCCAGCAGGCGGGCGACCTGCCTGCGCACCGTCGCCGGGTCGCGGCCGAGCGCGCGGGCGATCTCGGCGGCGTTCTGCCTGCCGTCGTGCGCCAAGCGCTCCACCACCGGCCAGTAGGAGTCCGGGATGCGGCCGCCGGCCGGGCTCTTGGCGTGCCGGGCGGCCTCGCGCAGCGCCGCCTGCTGGTCGGGGTCGAGGGCGTCGAGCCGCCAGTCCGCGCCCTGCCGGTGCACCTTGGTGGCCACGTGCGTGTTGACCGCCCGCACTCCCGGGGTCGTGGGCAGGTCGTCGAGGGTGAACGCGGCCAGCGAGTCGTAGTCCGGGACGATCACCGTGAGCACCAGGTCGCGGCCGTCCGCGGTCTCCTCCACCGAGGCCGCTCGCGGATCGCGGGCGATGCGCTCGATGGCCTCCGTCCGGCAGGACGGCTCGACCCGCAGGTCGACGAAGGCCACCACGTCGCGCGACTGCTCGCCGGAGTGCACCGTCAGCCACGCCAGTCCCGCCGCCCGCAACCGCTCCCAGCGGGCGGCCAGCGCGGTCGGGGACGAGCCGAGCACGCGGGCGGCTTCCGCCCAGCTGACCCGCGGCGCGATCTGCAGCGCGTGGATCAGCGCCAGGTCCTCTTCCGCCAGTTCCGGGGCGCTGGGATGCACGAATCACCTCGTCTGGAAGTCCGTTGCGCACGAATCCTGCGATTCTCCACGTCGGGCCGAGTCGACATCGCACACTGACGCGCCCTGGAGTCGTTATGAAGCAGGTCACTTCCGGAGGTAGCAGTTGAGTGTGCACGAGGACGCGCTGGCGATGCGCGACGATCTGATCGCGCTGCGTCACGAGTTCCACCGCGAACCCGAGGTCGGGCTGCAGCTGCCCCGCACCCAGGAACGGGTGCTGGCGGCCCTGGACGGCCTGCCGCTGGAGATCAGCACCGGGCGCGACGTGAGCTCGGTGACCGCGGTGCTGCGCGGCGGTGGTGGTGGATCGACCGTGCTGCTGCGCGGTGACATGGACGGGCTGCCGGTGCGGGAGCGCACCGGGCTCGACTTCGCCTCGCAGACCGGCGACACCATGCACGCCTGCGGTCACGACCTGCACACCACGATGCTGATCGGCGCGGCCCGCCTGCTGTGCGCGCACCGCGACCGGCTGGGCGGCGACGTGGTGCTGATGTTCCAGCCGGGGGAGGAGGGCTACGACGGCGCGCGGATCATGGTCGAGGAAGGCGTGCTGGAGGCCTCCGGTCGCCGCGTGGACGCGGCCTACGGGCTGCACGTGTTCTCCTCGGACGCGCCGCAGGGCCGCTTCGTCACCCGGCCCGGCACGATGCTGTCGGCCTCCGACGAGCTGCACGTGTCGGTGCGCGGATCCGGCGGGCACGGCTCGGCTCCGCACCGCACGCAGGACCCGGTCGCCGCGATCAGCGAGATGATCACCTCGTTGCAGACGATGGTGACCCGCCAGTTCGACATGTTCGACCCGGTGGTGCTCAGCGTCGGGTCGCTGCACGCGGGCAACGCCGTCAACGTCATCCCGGAGTCGGCGACCTTCGGTGCCACCGTGCGCACGTTCTCGCCGGAGTCGCGCGAGCGGATGCGGGAGCGTTCGGAAGCGGTGCTGCGCGCGGTCGCCGCCGCGCACGGGGTGGACGTCGAGGTCGAGTACCGGCAGGGTTATCCACCCACCCGGACCGACGTCGAGGAGACCGCGTTCGTCGACCGCACCATCCACGAGCTCTTCGGCAGCGAGCGGCACCAGACCCTGCCCAACCCGCTGTCGGGGTCGGAGGACTTCTCGCGGGTGCTCGACGAGGTGCCCGGCGGGTTCGTCGGCCTCGGCGCGGTTCCCGACGGCCTCGACCCGGACACCGCCGACTACAACCACTCACCGACCGCGCTGTTCGACGACGCGGTGCTCGCCGACGGCGCCACCCTCTACGCAGAACTCGCCCTGACCCGCACCCACGTGGAGAACTGATCATGACCGCATCCGTGCCAGCGCCGGTGCGCCGCAAGGCGGTCGTCGCGGCGTCCATCGGCAACTTCATCGAATGGTTCGAGTTCGGGCTCTACGGGTTCTTCGCCGCGGCCATCGCGGCGAACTTCTTCCCGGGAAGCCACAGCCTGATCTCCACCTTCGCCGCCTTCGGCGTGTCGTTCGTGCTGCGCCCGCTGGGCGCGCTGATCTTCGGCCACTTCGGCGACCGGATGGGCAGGCGCACCACGCTGTCGATCTCCATCATCGGGATGTCGGCGGCGACCTTCGTCATCGGTCTGCTGCCCAACTACGACGGCATCGGCCTGGCCGCGCCTATCCTGCTGGTGGTCGCCCGCGTCGTGCAGGGCTTCTCGGCCGGTGGTGAGTTCGGTGGCGCCACCGCGTTCATGGTCGAGTACGCGCCTGCGCACCGGCGCACGTTCTACGGCAGCTGGCAGATGTTCACCCAGTTCGCGGCAACGCTGGTGGCCACCGTGATCGGCGCGCTGCTGTCGATGGCGCTCACGCCCGAGGCGCTGACCGACTGGGGCTGGCGGGTGCCGTTCCTGGTGACGCTGCCGCTCGGCGCGATCGGCCTGTACCTGCGGCTGCGCCTGGACGAGACCCCGGAGTTCCAGGCCTCGTCCCCCGAGGACAGCGGCGCACCGCTGATGATCACGCTGCGGAAGCACTGGCCGAACGTGCTCAAGGTGATCGGTCTGATCATCTCCGGCACCACCTGCACCTACATGGTCCAGGCGTTCTGGCCCGCGTTCCTGGTGAAGAACCTCGGCATCCCGCAGGCCGACATGTTCGTCGCGATGATGGTGGGCATCTCCGCGCTGCTGCTGACCTGCCCGGCGTGGGCGCTGCTGGCCGACCGGATCGGGCGGCGCAAGCCGTTCCTGATCGCCACGCCGCTGGCGCTGATGGTGCTGGCCATCCCGATGTACCAGCTCATCCTGTCCGGCTCGTTCGCGCTGATCGTCCTGGCCTACGTGCTGCTGGGACTGCTGATGGCGCCGAGCCTGGCGGCGATCTCCACGGCGATCGCCGAGGCGTTCCCGACCGAGGTGCGCTACAGCGGTCTGTCGCTGGCCTACAGCGCGGCGGTGTCGATCTTCGGCGGTTCGACGCCGCTGATCCTGTCGACGCTGGTGGAGACCACCGGGAACCCGATGTCGCCGGCCTACTACCTGATCGCGGTGGCCGCGGTGTCGGTGCTGGCGGCGTTCGCGCTGGCCGACACCTCCACCACACCCGCCCGCGCCGAGGTCGCCGAGGAGGTGCCTGCCCGATGACGCCGGGGTGCGGCTCGGCCCGTTCCGAGCCGCACCCGCGGAAGTCCCCTCGCGCGTACCGGCGCGGGCGTTTGGCGGGGACGGGGCCCTCGGTGGACGATCGAGGGCATGGCTGGTGAATTCAAACGGGACATGAACTACATCGCCACGCGGATCACCGCCGACGGGCGAGACGGCTACCCGGTCGAACCCGGTCGGTACCGCTTGGTGGTGGCCAGGGCGTGTCCCTGGGCGAACCGGGCGGTCATCGTGCGGCGGCTGCTCGGTCTGGAACCGGTGCTGTCGATGGGCATCGCCGGGCCCACCCACGACGAGCGCAGCTGGCAGTTCGACCTCGACCCGGGTGGCCGGGACCCGGTGCTGGGCATCGAGCGGCTGCGCGAGGCGTTCCTGGCCCGCGACCCGGACTACGCGAAGGGCATCACGGTGCCCGCGATCGTCGACATCCCCACCGGCCAGGTCGTCACCAACGACTTCCCGCAGATCACCCTCGACTTCTCCACCGAGTGGCGCGAGCACCACCGGCCGGGAGCGCCCGAGCTGTATCCGCAGGACCTGCGCGCCGAGATCGACGAGGTCGGCGACCTGGTGTTCAAGGTCAACAACGGGGTCTACAAGACCGGGTTCGCCCAGAGCCAGGAAGCGCACGACAAGGGCTTCCACGAGCTGTTCGAGGCGATGGACCTGCTCGCCGAACGGCTTTCCGGTCAGCGCTACCTGGTCGGCGACACGATCACCGAGGCCGACGTGCACCTGTTCCCGACCCTGGTGCGCTTCGACGCCGTCTACCACGGGCACTTCAAGTGCAACCGGCACAAGATCACCGAGATGCCGGTGCTGCGGGACTACACGCGAGACCTGTTCCAGACCCCGGGTTTCGGCGACACGATCCACTTCCCGCAGATCAAGGAGCACTACTACGTGGTGCACCGCAACGTGAACCCGACCGGCATCATCCCCGCCGGCCCCGACCTCACCGGCCTCCTGCAACCCCACGGCCGGGAGAAGCTCGGCGGCCGTCCCTTCGGCAACGGCACCCCGCCGGGCCCACCCCCGGAAGACGAGCGGGTCCCCGCCATCGCATGACGGACACCGCGCATCCCCGATGTGCGGCCGCGCCCACCACCGACCAACCCGGAGCTCCAGTCCCTCCCCCCCCACGGTTCCCGAACACCCGGACTACGGCGGTTTTCGGGTCCCCGATTACGGCGGTTTTCGGGGGCCGGTTTACGGCGGTTTTCCGGAACCTGATTACGGCAGTTTCCGGTTCCGGGGAGTGAGTGGTCGTTGTGCGGGACCGCATCCACCTCGGGGTCCAGCGCCCGCGTGACGCGTTCGCCGTTCGGGGCCGTTGCGAATCCCTCCGTGTCGGATCGAGATCCGTTCGTTCCCACCGCATTGCCCGCGCGGTCGCGGACGTGGCATGTTCCCTCCACCTGCAGAAACGGGAAATCCCGGGGGCTTTCGTCGCCGGGCGCACCGCGGTTGGGGGAGTTCGCCGTCCGCTCGGAGTCGGCGAGGTCGATCCGGCTGCGGCGGTGCGGGAACGCGCACCGGACACCGCGAAGGAGCGGAATCGTGACGGCATCGGACGCAGTGACAACGGACCAGGACCGAACCTCGCACCGGAAGCCCGAGCCCGTACCCGGGCCGCTGTCCGGTGATCCCGCGCTGATCGGAGTGCCCACGTTCGTCGTGGGTTCGATCGCCCTCGGAATGACCTTGGTGGGCTTCGTCCCTCCGGAAGCGGTCGGAGCACCCGTGGCGATCATCCTCGCCGCCACCGGAACCGGTCAGTTCGTCGCGGCGCTGTGGGCGGCCGCGATCGGGCAGAGCGCGGTCGCCTCGATCTTCGGCACGTTCTCGGGGTTCTGGCTCAGCTACGGGCTCCTGGTGCTCGGGTTGACCCACGGCTGGTTCGGGGTTCCCGACGGCAGCGCCACGGCCACGCAAGCGCTGTTCCTGACGTCGTGGGCGGTCGTGGTCGCGCTGCTCGCACTGGCGACGCTGCGGCTCCCGGCCGCCTACACGGTGCTGTTCGCGCTGATCGCCGCGGCACTGGTGCTCGTGCTGGTCGCGACCGTGCAGGACTCGGCGCAGCTGAAGGCGGTGGGCGGCTTCGTGGTCTTCACCTTCGCGGCGCTGGGCTGCTACCTGTTCCTCCACGTGATGTCGGAGGCGACGGGTGGCCGGGGGCTGCCGCTGGGGAAGCCGGTGCTGCGTTCCTGAAACATCGAGCGCGGAGGCGGTTCTCGACCGCCTCCGCGCTCGAATGCCTCTCAGGAGCGCAGTTCGGGGAACTGGTCGTCGCGCCACTCGTCGCGCGGCCCCGAGTCCTCCTCGCGGGCGCGCAGTTCGACGCGGCGGATCTTGCCGGAGATCGTCTTGGGCAGCTCGAAGAACTCCAGCCGGCGAACCCGCTGGTAGGGAGCGAGGTGCTCGCGCGCGTACTTCAGGATCTCGAACGCCGTGGTCTTGTCCGGCTCGTGCCCGGGAGCCAGCGCGACGTAGGCCTTGGGCACGGCGAGCCGCACCGGGTCCGGAGCGGGCACCACGGCGGCCTCCGCGACCGCGGGGTGCTCGATCAGGACCGATTCGAGCTCGAACGGGCTGATCTTGTAGTCGCTGGCCTTGAAGACGTCGTCGGTGCGCCCGACGTAGGTGATGTAGCCATCAGCGTCGATCGTCGCCACGTCACCGGTGTGGTAGTAGCCGCCGCCCATCGCGGTGTCGTTGCGCTCGGCGTCGTCGCGGTAGCCGGTCATCAGCGGCAGCGGGTGCTGCGCGAGGTCGAGGCAGATCTCGCCCTCGCCGGTGCCGTCGACCGGTCGCCCGGTCGCCGGGTCGACCAGCACCACCGGGACACCGGGCAGCGCGCGGCCCATCGAGCCGGGGCGGATCTGCGATCCGGGCGTGTTGGCGACCTGCGCAGTGGTCTCGGTCTGCCCGAAGCCGTCGCGCAGCGTCAGGTCCCACGCGCGCTGGACCTGGTCGATGACCTCGGGGTTGAGCGGCTCACCCGCGCCGATCACCTCGCGCAGCGACTCGGGGCGCTCGCCGAGGTCGGAGTTGATGAGCATCCGCCACACGGTCGGCGGCGCGCAGAACGTCGAGACGTCCCAGGTCCGCAGCCGGTCGAGCAGCATCGCGGGGTCGAACCGGCCGTAGTTGCACACCAGGATGGTGGCCTCGGCGATCCAGGGCGCGAAGAACGACGACCACGCGTGCTTGGCCCAGCCCGGCGAGGAGATGTTGAGGTGCACGTCGCCGGGCCGCAGACCGAGGAAGTACATGGTGGTCAGGTGCCCGACGGGGTAGGAGGTCTGGGTGTGCTCGACGAGCTTCGGCCGCGAGGTCGTGCCCGAGGTGAAGTAGTAGAGCAGCGGATCCCCGGGGGCGGTCCCGGGGTGGGGCAGCGGCGTGGCGGGGAACGCTTCGGCTTCGCGCAGGTTCACCCACCCGTCGGCCGCACCGACGCTGATCCGCCCGTAGTCACCGGGCACGTCGGTGAACTTGCCGGTGTCGGCGGCGTTGGCGATGACGTGCTCGGCACCGCTGCGGATGATCCGGTCGACCAGCTCGGCCGGGCCGACGGCGGTGGTGGTCGGCACGATCACCGCACCCAGCTTCATGATCGCCAGCATCGACTCCCACAGCTCGACCTGGTTGCCGAGCATGAGCACCACCGGGTCTCCGCGGCGCACGCCCTGGGCGGCCAGCCAGCCCGCGAGGCGGTCGGAGGCGGTGGCCATGTCGTCGAAGCTGCGCCGCAGCTCGGCCCCGTCCTCCTCGACGATCACCAGAGCCGGGCGGTCGTTGCCGCGCGCGATCGCGTCGAACCAGTCGGTCGCCCAGTTGAACCGCTCGCCCAGCTCCGGCCAGCGGAACTCGGCGACGGCGCGCGGGTGCTCTCCGCGCAGCGCCAAGAGCTGGTCACGGCTTTCTCGGTAGGCGCCGGTGACGTCCATGTGCCGCTTCCCCTTCGATCTGACGACGCTGTCGGGACGAGGGTGCACCGACCACCGGAGGATCGAATACCCACTCACGGGGGTAGCGCCGAGCAGCAGGTGCGGGGTATTCACCCAGATGACGTGGTGAGGGAGCGCACATGGACGAAGACGTCAGAGCGGCCGGTTGGATCGACCGGCTCCTCCCGGAACGGTTGAACTGGCTTTCCCGGTCGACAGGCATCCCCGTGGTGTTCGGCGGCAGCACGTCGACGACCCCGCAGCGGCTGGTGATCGGCCGCATGAAGGGCACCATCGGGTCGGGGTTGCGCGGGTTGGAGGTGCGCCCGGGCAGCGGTCTCGGCGGCAGGGTGCTGCGTGACCGCGCGGCGCACCGCGTCAACGACTACGCCCGCACCTCCGACATCACCCACGAGTACGACCCGATCGTCGTCCGGCAGGAACGCCTCACCTCGGTGTTCGCCCTGCCCATCACGGTCGGCGACGCGGTGTGCGGCGTCCTCTACGGCGCGGCCCGCGACCACCGCCCGGTCGGCGACCGCGCGCTGCGCACGGCGGAGGTCGTCACCGCGCAGCTGTCCCGGGACGTCGAGGACCGGCTGCGCCCGGACCCGGAGCTCCACGAACCCGACCCCCTGGCGGAACTCGCCGCGGTCATCGAGGAGACCGGCGACGAGGCCATGCGCGCCCGCCTGCGCCGGATCCACCAGCAGCTCCGCGGGAGCACGTCACCGACCACGACGAGCGACGTGACCCTCGCGCCCCGCGAGATCGAAGCGCTCCGCCTCGTCGAGATCGGAGCGTCCAACGTGGAGATCGCCGCTCGCCTCGGCCTGAGCCCCCAGACGGTCAAGACCTACCTCCGCAACGCCACCCGCAAGCTCGCGGTCCGCAACCGCACAGCAGCGGTCCACGAAGCCCGCCTCGCAGGCCTCCTGTAGACCACCCCTCAACCCCGCTGGGGCTCGGCGTCGGCCATGGGGACGTCGACGACGAAGAACTGGAACGTGGGTGTCGTGGCGAGGCGGTGGAACTCGTCGGGTGAGAGGTCGCGGGCGGCCGGGTCGGGTTGCGGTTCCCCGATGGTGGTGAGGCGGAACCCGGCCGCTGTGAAGGCGTCGATCATCGCGTGCAGCGGCCTGCGCCAGAACGTCATCGGGAAGGTCTTCCCGCCGAACTCCCAGTCGAAGCTGTAGCTCGTGGTCGCGAAGTAGTCGGGCCTGGGGTCGTGGATCGCGTACGCGACGAAGGGGTGGTCCACCGAGGCGATCAGCCGGCCACCGGGTTTGAGGACCCGCCGGAACTCGGCGAGCGCGGGACCCCAGTCCTCGAGGTAGTGCAGCACGAGCGAGGCGACCACCTCGTCGAACGCGGCATCCGCGAACGGCAGGGGTTCCCGCAGGTCGGTTAGGTGCAGGGCCGCTCCGTCGCCGAGCCTCCGCCTCGCCAGGGCGAGCATCCCGGCGCTGGAGTCGACGCCGGTGACGAGGGCACCTCGATCGCGCAGCGCGGCGGACAGGGAGCCCGCCCCGCATCCCGCGTCGAGGATCTGGTGGCCGGTCACGTCCCCGGCGAGGGCGAGCATCGCCGGGCGCTCGTAGTGGGCGTTGACGAGGTTGTTCTCGTTCATCGCCGAGTACGCCTCGGCGAAGCTGTCGTAGTCGTTCACCTGCCCCTGTCCTGCGGGAAGGGACTCCTCGGGAACACCGTCCATCGCCGCAGATTAGCGGCCCCTGACGACGCCGGGCGCTCTTTCGCCGAGGTCGACCTTGGCCAGTCGGTTGGTGAGAGGTTTGGCCAGAACTGCCCGGGCGAAGGAGACATCGATCATGGCCGGTTCGGACCAAAGCCGCCCACTGGCGACCATCATGGACACCGTCACGTGCAACGGCATGAGAGGCGAGGTAGTGCGGATGGAACTCGGTGGCCAGGGCTTCGGCGCGATGAGACTGCGCGAGCGCGACGACGATCCCGATCCCGATCGCGATCCGGTCGCCGTGATCCACGCTGCGCTCGACGCCGGGATCAGCCTGGTCGACACCGCCGATGCGTACCGCAACGAGGAACTCGTCGGTCGCGCAGTTCGGAGTCGCAGGGACGAGTTGGTGCTTGCCAGCAAGTTCGGGCTGGTGTGGCACGGCGACGTCGCCGGTGACTTCGACGTGCGAGCCGACCCGGCCTACGTTCGCGAGGCGGCCGAGGCGAGCTTGCGGCGACTGGGCGTGGACGTCATCGACCTCTACTACCTGCACCACCGCAGCGAGACGACCCCGATCGAGGACACCGTCGCGGCGATGGCCGAACTCGTCGACAGGGGAGTGGTGCGCGCCCTGGGCCTGTCGAACGTGACGGCCGAGGACCTCCGCCGCGCTCACGCGGTCCACCCGATCACGGCGCTGCAAGAGCGGTGGTCTCTGCTCGAACGCGACATCGAGCGAGAGCTGGTGCCCGCGGCAGCAGACCTCGGGGTGACCATCGTTGCCCACTCCCCGACGGACCACGGCCTGTTGCACCGGAATCCGGACTCGGGCGCGGTCGTCGACATCGCCCGCGCTCACGACGTCACACCCGGTCAAGTGGCCCTGGCCTGGGTCCACCACCGCAACCGCGCGCACGACGTGGAGGTCGTACCGCTCCCGGGAACGACGAGCGTCCACCACCTCCACGCCAACGTCGCCACCCAAGACCTCGAACTCACCGACGAAGAACTACGAGCGCTGAACACCCTCGGAGGGTGACCACTCACCGCTAGAACGTCGCGTGATCCCGAGTGGATCTCGTCGACGACTTCTGCCGGGGAGACCGTCTCGCGCAGTGCTGCCGCGAGTTCTTCGAGGACGTCGGTTGCGGCGTCTCGATCGGCTTGGGCGCACCGGTGTCCTCACGCGACGCGGTCCGCGAACTCTCCGCAGCCGACGAGTTGATCGACCAGCTGCCACCGCAGGAGGAGTTGACCAAGTTCCCTACTGGTACACGGCATACCGCGCAGCGGCACGACGATCAGCCCTAGCGTGCGGAGTGGGTGAATTCCGAATGGGCGGTCCGCCGCCGCGCACTGGCTGAGCGCGGCCCCGGGCTGGTGCAGGGCGCGGACGGCGGTCCTTCGCGGAGGTCGATGAGTCGGTCCGGCCCGCTCCGCCCTCGACGGGTGGGGCCGTCGAGGGCGGAGGTGTGGGGTTGGGTCAGTGGATGTTGATGAGGCCGAGGCCGAGGCCGGTCGTGATGACCACGGCGCAGACCAGCAGGGCCCACTTGATCGCGAAGCGGTGGTGGTCGCCGAGGTCGACCTTGGCCAGTCCGATGAGGACGTACATCGCCGGGACCAGCGGGCTGAGCATGTGGATGGGCTGGCCGAGCAGGGAAGCCCGTGCGATCTCCATCGCGCCGATCCCGTGCTGGGCACCGGCTTCGGCGAGGATCGGCATGACGCCGAAGTAGAAGGCGTCGTTGCTCATGAAGAACGTGAACGGCACGCTCAGCACCGCGACGATGATGCTGAAGAACGGGAACAGGGCGTCGGGCAGCGCCGTGAGCAGGTACTGCGCCATCTGCTCGATCATGCCCGTGCCCGAGAGGACCCCGGTGAACACCGCCGCGGCGAACACCATGGCGACCACGGCGACAACGCTGTCGGCGTGCGAGGCGATGCGGTCGCGCTGCTGCTCCAGCCGCGGGTAGTTGACGAGCAGCGCCAGGGCGCAGCCGATCATGAACAGCACCGAGATCGGCAGCACGCCGATGATCAGGGCGGTCAGCAGCGCGATCGTCAGACCGGCGTTGAACCAGTACAGCTTCGGGCGCAGCGATTCGCGGTCCGGGGCGAGCACGTCGAAGTCCGCCGAGCCGCCGTCGAAGGACGTCGCGTCATCCGAGCCGCCGACCGGGGGGCCGCCCGCGCCGACCAGAACCGGTGCGGCGGTGCGCAGCCTCGCGCGCTCCCGCAGGCCCAGGGCGTAGGCGAGGACGAAGACGGTGACCAGACCGGCGGCCAGCGCCGGGATCATCGGCACGAACAGCTCCTGCGGGTCCAGGCGCAGCGCGCTCGCGGCGCGAGCGGCGGGACCGCCCCACGGCACCACGTTGAGGATCGCGTTGGTCAAGCACGCCAGGCCCGTCATCAGCACCGGGCTGACGCCCAGCCTGCGGTAGATCGGCAGCAGCGCCGAGACCGTGATCATGAACGTGGTCGTGCCGTCGCCGTCCAACGACACCAGCGCCACCAGGGCGACCGTGCCCATGATCAGGCGCAGCGGGTCGTTGCGGGTCAGCTTGACCACGCCGCGCGCGATCGGGTCGAACAGCCCGGCGTCGATCATGATCCCGAAGTAGAGGATCGCGAACAGCAGCATCGCCGCCGTCGGGGCGACCGACTTGATGCCGTCGGTGATCATGTCGCCGAGGTCCGGGGCGAAGCCGCCGATCACGGCGAAGAGCATCGGAACCGCGATCAGCGAGACCATCGGTGACAGCCGCTTGCTCATCACCAAGTAGAGGAAAACCGTCACCATGCTCAAGCCGAGTAGCGCGATCAACGCGTCCTCCTCCCTGCGGACCTCCGGTGGTCCCACTTGCAGCGCCGTTGCGTTCCGGGGAACCGTAGGTGAGCTACGTCGCTCTGACGAGATTTGTCGATGTTGTCCGCGTATCTCGCGTTGAGAACGTTCTGCGCGTTCTGCTCACGACGTATCGTCGGGACATGCCCCACCGCCCGATGCGGTTCGCGCGACAAGCACTGCTCATGCAGATCGGTCTGATCACCCTGGTCACCACGATCGGGTTCTTCCTCGTCGCGTCGCTGCTCGACCGCCACCTCGTCGACCAGTACGGTCAGCGCGCCCTCACCGCAGCCCAGGTGCTGGCCACCGACACCGACCTGGCGGGCGCGGTGGCGCGCGGCGACCAGCCCGGGGTGCGCGCGCAGGCCGACCGGGCCCGGGCGGCGTCCGGGGCGCTGTTCGTGGTCGTCACCGATCGCCACGGCATCCGGATGTCGCACCCCAACCCCGACGAGATCGGCGAGCCGGTCAGCACCGATCCGCGCCAGGTCCTCGCCGGCCACGAGATCGTGAACGTGCAGCGCGGCACCCTCGGGCTCTCCGCGCGCGGCAAGGTCCCGCTGCGCGGACCCGACGGCGGCGTCATCGGCCAGGTCAGCGTCGGGTTCGACGCCGAGGACATCAACACCGCGGTGCTGCGGCTGATCGGCACCACCGCGGCGTTCACCGGCGGTGCCCTGCTGGTCGGGATCGCCGGTGCCGCGTGGCTGACCCGCCTGCTCAAGCGGCGCACCCTCGGGCTCGAACCGGAGGAGCTCGCCGAGCTGGTCCGCCAGCGCGAAGCCGTGCTCTACGGGATCGGGGAGGGCGTGCTCGCCGTCGACGCCACCGGCGACGTCTCGGTCCGCAACGGCGAGGCCGAGAAGCTGCTCGGCACGCCGCTGGAGGTCGGCACGCCGACGACCGCGCTGGACATCCCGCCGCGGCTGCGGGAGCTGCTGCTCAGCGGTCGCCAGGCCGACAACCTGATCGCGCTGTCCGGCGACCGGGTCCTGGTCGCCCATCACCGGCCCGTGCAGCGCGGAGGCGTCGAGCTCGGCAGCGTGCTCACCCTGCGCGACCGCACCGACCTGGAGTCGCTGAACCGCGAGCTCGACAACGTGCGGAGCACGACCAACACGCTGCGCGCCCAGCGACACGAGTTCACCAACCGCCTGCACACCCTGTCCGGGCTGCTGCAGACCGGGCGGCAGGAGGAAGCCGTCGAATACGTGCAGGCGCTCACCCACGGGCAGGTCACCGGCCTGGGGCCGGCCGCCGAAGCGGTGCGCGACCCCTACCTGGTGTCGTTCCTGTCCGCGAAGAAGTCGGTGGCGCTGGAGAAGGGCGTCGAGCTCGAACTGGCCGAGACGAGCTGGGTGCCCTCGCCGCTGCGCGCACCGGTGGAGGTGATGACCGTGGTCGGCAACCTGGTCGACAACGCCATCGACGCCGCGCGTGTGGGTGCTGCCCGGCCGCGCGTGGAAGTGGACCTGCTGGCCGACGGGACCACGCTGCACGTGTCCGTTGTGGACAGCGGTGATGGTGTTCCGGAGGAGTTGCGCGAGGAGATCTTCGTCGAAGGCGTCTCCTCGAAGTCGTCCGGCGGCCACGGGCTCGGGCTCGCTCTGTGCAGGCAGGCGGCGCGCAGCCTCGGCGGCGACGTGCGCGTCGCCGGCCCCGGCGAGGAGTCCGGCGCGCTGTTCGTGGCGGAGCTGCCGGGCGCGCTCGAAGACGGTTCCCCAGCGAGCGAGGAGGCGAAGTCGTGATCGGCGTGGTCGTGGTGGACGACGATTTCCGGGTGGCGCAGGTGCACGCCGAGTTCACCGATCGGGTCTCCGGGTTCCGCGTGCTGGGCATCGCCCACACGGCGGCGCAGGCGCGCGAGCTGATCGACGAGCAGAACCCCGACCTGGTGCTGCTCGACAACTACCTGCCCGACCACGACGGGATCGCGCTGCTCGCCGAACTCGAGATCGACGCCATCATGCTCACCGCCGCCACCGATCCGGCGACGGTGCGCGCGGCCTTCGCCGCCGGAGCGCTGAACTACCTCATCAAGCCGTTCACGGCCGAACAGCTCGCCGACCGGCTCAACGCCTTCGCCCGCTACCACTCGCGGCTGCCGGTGACCGGCGGCGCCATCGACCAGGAGGAGATCGACCGAGCCCTCCGGCTGCTGCGCGAGGGCGACCGGCCGGCGGCCCCGAAGGGGCGCTCGTCGCTGACCACGCAACTCGTGCTCGACGCGCTGCGCAACGACGGGAGAGCCCGCTCCGCGGCTGAAATCGCCGACGAGCTCGGCATTTCCCGCGCCACAGCGCAGCGCTACCTCGCCTCCCTCACCCAGGAGGGCCAGGCGATCATGACCCTCAGATACGGCGCGAGCGGCCGTCCGGAGCACCAGTACGAACCGATCCCCGGTGCTCGTTAGGGGCTGCTCGGGCTCACGGCAGGGCCGGGCGCCTCACGACGACGTGTCGCCCGCTCGGCCGGGTTCCGGCGCGCTCGTGCGGGCCGCGACGACCTGCCCGATGAACAGGTCGTACACCACGGCGCCGACCACCGCCCCGATGAGCGGGCCGACGATCGGGATCCAGAAGTAGAAGCTGAACCACTCGTGGGTCCCGGGTAGGGCGAGCTCACCCCAGCCGGTGAGGAACGTCCACAACCGCGGGCCGAAGTCACGTGCCGGGTTGATCGCGTAGCCCGCGTTGGGGCCGAACGTCAAACCGATGGTGGTCACCACCATGCCGATCAGGAAGGGCCCGAGGTTGGCCGCCGGAGCGCTGTTGCGCGCATCGATCAACGCGAAGATCAGCAGGACCAGAACAGCCGTTCCCACGATCTGATCCAGCAGCGGACCCCACCACGACCCGCCGAAGTACTCGGCCGGGAACGTCGCGAAGATCGCGTAGGTGTCCAGCGATTCGGAGCGCGGTACACCGGCTTTCGCGTTGAACGCGTCGATCGCCCAGCTGTACACCGAGTACACCACCGCGGCGGCCGCGAACGCGCCCACGAGCTGGGCCAGCATGTAGGGCACGACCTTCACCCAGGGGAAGGCCCGCCGCACCGCGAACGCCAGCGTCACCGCCGGGTTGATGTGCGCGCCGGACACCCCGCCCGCGACGTAGACTCCGAACACCACGGCGAATCCCCAGCCGAAGGCGATGATGAGCCAGTTCGCGGCACCGAAGGGATCAGATTGCCGTCCGGACCCCGGTAGCCCGGCGACGGCGACTGCGACGGACGCGCAGCCCAGCAGAATCAGCACGAAGGTTCCCAGGAACTCCGCCAGCAGTTCGCCGGAGAGCCCCTTGCCGTAACCGGGGCGGCGTTGTTTCGGCTCAGCCATCGGTTCTCCATCACGCGGGCGACGCGCTTGCGAACACCATCGGCGTCGCCAACTTGCCCCGTGGGGATGAACTTCCGCAAGCAGCTTAGGGCCCATGCCCGTCCCGCGCATTTCCTCATCGCAGGGGAATCCGTCGTACAAGCGTTCAGCGGCAGCGCGATTCACCGGTTCCACAAAGGAACGAGGCCTCCGACCGAGGACGGTCGAAGGCCCCGGGCGGTCACCGGGTGCGCTTGGCCGCCTGGTGCAGGCGGATCGCGGAGATGAGGAAGAAGATACCGCCGAGCGTCGCGTAACCCGCGATGCCGGTGAGCGAGGGGTTCGGCTTCCCGGCCATGAGGAGGAAGCTGATGCCGGCGAGGACGGAGATGCCGCCGCTGAGGATCATCGCCCACTGGCCGCCGAGCCGGTGGCGCAGGACCGCGACGATCAGCTGGACGATGCCGGCGGTGATCGCCCACAGGCCCCAGACCCGCAGCACGCCGGGGACGCCGGAGGTGGCGGCGAAGGCGAGACCGATCGCGGCGAGCAGGCTCAAGCCCATGGTGAGGTGCAGCGGTGCTTTCGGGCGCGTGGTGCCGGAGGAGCGGAAGTCGACCACGGCCGCCGCGACGTCGAAAAGCGGGTAGATCACCAGCAGGGCGACGGCTCCCGGGCTGAGCGTCTTGGCCAGCACCACCGTGAGAACCGCCCACGCCACGGCGAATCCGAAGCGGACGAAGTACAGCGTTCGCAGCGACTTCGCGCCGCTGCCCGGCTCCGGGCGCGTGCCGGTGCCGTCGGCGTGGGGCGCTTCAGCAGGACGTGTCATCAGGTCGATCCCCTCAGAGGAGCGGGTGGACGAGTCCACCCGAACAAGTAGATAGAACGATCGGTACACCTGAGCGTGCTGCGTCCGGAGCGGATTGTCAAGACCGATCGTTCTATCTGCTAGCCTCGAACCAGGTCAGGCGGATGATCGAACGGGGGACGGATGTCGGAGGCGCGAGCTCGCCTGCTCAACGCGGCCACCGAGCTGTTCTACGCCGAAGGCCTGCACGCGGTGGGCGTCGATCGCGTCATCGCGCACGCGCAGGTCACCCGCGCCACGCTCTACCGGCACTTCCCGAGCAAGGACGACCTCCTCGTCGCCTACCTGACGCAGGCCGACGAGGCGTTCCGCGCGCGGGCGGACGAGGCGCGCGCCTCCGAGCGCACCTCGGCCGACGCCGTCCGAACCCTGGGGCGGACCATCACCGGCGACATCCAGAGCTCGGGTTTCCGGGGCTGCGCCTTCCTCAACGCCGCGGCCGAGTACCCCGACCCGAGCCATCCGGTCCACCTCGCCGTGCTCGCGCATCGGCAGTGGTTCCTGGAGACGATGACCGAGCTCTTCTCCGGGATCGGCAAGATCGACCCCGAACCCGCCGCCCGGCACTTCGTGATGCTGCGGGACGGCGCCATGACCGCGGGCTGCCTGGCCGACCCGCAGCCCATCTGCGAGACGTTCCTGCGCGGGGTCGAAGGTCTCCTCACCTTCCGAAGTCGGGAGAAATCGGGCACCTGAGCCATTTCTCCGGGTGTCGTCGCCGGGTTCGTTGTAGTCGTGTGACTTCCTCCGGTCGAACGGGCCGTTATGTTGCGCCGGAACGGTTCGACGCCCCGAGGGAGTGGCTGTGTACGAACAGGTCCTGGATCCGCTGCTCGGTTCGCTGGGGTTGAGCGCGCTCGCCGCCGCGCTTCCGCTGCTGGTGCTGTTCGTCCTGCTGGGCATCGTCCGGATGGCGGCGTGGAAGGCCTCGCTCATCGCACTGGTCGTCGCCTTGGCCGTCGCGGTGCTGGTCTACCCGATGCCGGTCGTCCCGGCCCTGCTGTCGGCGTCGCTGGGCGCGGCGTTCGGGTTCTTCCCGATCCTGTGGATCGTCATCAACGCGATCTGGGTCTACAACATGACCGTCACGACAGGGCATTTCGGCGTCCTGCAGCGGTCGTTCTCGCGGGTCAGCGGTGACCGGCGGATCCAGGCGGTGATCATCGCCTTCTGCTTCGGCGCCCTGCTGGAAGCCCTGGCCGGGTTCGGCACACCGGTCGCGATCACCACGGTGATGCTGCTGGCGCTGGGCTTCTCACCGATCACCTCGGCCGTCGTGGCGCTGGTCGCCAACACCGCCCCGGTCGCCTTCGGCGCCCTGGCGTCCCCGTTGGTCACCCTGGCCAGCGTCACCGACCTGCCGCTGGAGGAACTGGGTGCGATGACCGGTCGGCAGACCCCGCTGCTGGCGGTGTTCGTGCCGATCGTGCTGGTCGGCATCCTCGACGGCCGCAAGGGCGTCCGGCAGACCCTGCCCGCGACGCTGACGTGCGGCATCACCTTCGGTCTGGCGCAGTTCGTCTCCGCCAACTACATCTCCGTGCCGCTGGCCGACATCGTCGCCTCGCTCGTCGCCGCGGGCGCGACGGTCCTGCTGCTGAAGGTGTGGACGCCGCGCGGTGGCCTGGAGGCCGAGGCGAGCACCGAGGTCGACTCCCGCGGTGAGGTCGTGCGCGCCTACCTGCCGTACCTGATCATCATCGCGGTGTTCGTCATCGCCCAGATCGGCTTCGTCAACGACGTTCTCGACGCCGTGACGGTGAAGTTCGACTGGCCGGGCCTGCACATCACCGACGCCGGTGGGGACGAGCTGTCGCTGACCGAGTTCAAGTTCAACTGGCTCACCAGCGCGGGAAGCCTCCTGCTCATCGCCGGCCTGCTGAGCATCCCGGCCATCGGCATCGCCCCGGGCCGCGCGGTCGAGCGCTACCTGGCCACCTACGCCCAGCTGAAGTGGCCGATCGTCACCGTGATGTCGGTGCTCGCCATCGCATACGTCATGAACGCCTCCGGCCAGACCGCCACGCTGGGCACCTGGATGGCCGGAGCCGGTGGGGTGTTCGCGCTGATCTCGCCGGTGCTCGGGTGGCTGGGCACGGCGGTCACCGGCTCCGACACCTCGTCGAACTCGCTGTTCGGCGCGCTGCAGGTCTCCGCGGCCAACCAGGTGGGCATGGATCCCACGCTGGCCGCCGCCTCGAACGGCTCCGGCGGGGTCCTGGGCAAGATGATCTCGCCGCAGAACCTCGCCATCGCCGCGGGCGCGGTCGGCATGTCCGGCCGGGAGGGCGACATCTTCCGCCGAGTCCTGCCGTGGAGCCTGATCTTCCTCGTCCTGATGTGCGCCTTGGCCTACCTGCAGTCGCTACCGGTCCTGGGCTGGATGGTGCCTTAGGAGTTCTTCGTGGGTTGTTCTGCTTGGCGGTGCGGGTGGCGGAACCTGACACGTCGTCTGGCTGCGGGATCCGTTGCTGATGTGTGTCCACTACACGGCGCAACGGCTGTCCTCGCCAGAAGACGTGTCAGAACCCGCGGCGGTGCGAGCTGAGTCCCACACCTGAAACGGCGGCTACGGCCGCCTTCTTAGACGACTCCTAGGTCTGTCCTGAGTGGACTTGCGTCCCGGCTGGGGATCGTCGGTCACCAGTCGTGGACCGTGCCGTCCAGGAGGCGGTTGGTCGGCAGGTACGCCGGTTCGTACGGGTACTTCTGGGCCAGCTGCTCGTCGAAGTTGATGCCGAGACCGGGTTCCTGGCTCGGCCGCAGGCCGCCGCCGGCGAACTCGACGGTCGGTCCGAACACCTCGTCGGTCCGCTCGTCGTGGAGCATGTACTCCTGAATCCCGAAGTTGTGCAACGCGATACCGAGGTGCACGGCCGCCGACATGCCGACCGGCGAGACGTCGGTCGGGCCGTGCATCCCGGACTTGATCTGGTACATCGCGGCGTAGTCCATGATCCGCCGCACGCCGGTGATGCCGCCCGCGTGGGTGACGGGGGAGCGCACGTAGTCGATGAGCTGCTCGCTGATGAGCGTCTGGTAGTCCCAGATCGTGTTGAACACCTCGCCGATCGCCAGCGGCGTGGTCGTGCGGCTGCGGACCAGCCGCAGCGCCTCCTGGTTCTCGGCCGGCGTCACGTCCTCCAGCCAGAACAGGTCGTACGGTTCCAGCGACTGGCCCAGGCGCGCGGCCTGGATCGGGGTGAGCCGGTGGTGCGCGTCGTGCAGCAGCGCCAGCTCGGGGCCGAACTCGTTGCGCACCGCATCGAAGACGCTCGGCACGTGACGCAGGTAGGCGCGGGTGTCCCAGGTCTCCTCGGCGGGCCGGGCCGACCTGCGTGCGGGCTCGTAGTCGTAGCGCCCTCCTCCGTCGCCCGCGGCCGAGCTCGACGCCACCCCGTACACCGAGGGCAGTCCGGGGACGCCGGTCTGCACCCGCACCGCGGTGAAACCGAGGTCGAGGTGCGCCCGGATCGAGTCGAAGAGCTCGGGCAGCTCCCGTCCGCTGGCGTGGCCGTAGACCTGGCAGCGCTCGCGGCTCTCACCGCCGAGCAGCTGGTACAGCGGCATGCCCGCGGCCTTGGCCTTGATGTCCCACAACGCCGTGTCGACCGCGGCGATGGCCGCCATCGTCACCGGGCCCCGGCGCCAGTAGCCGCCCCGGTACAGGTACTGCCAGGTGTCCTCGATGCGGTGGGCGTCGCGGCCGATGAGCAGCTGGGCGACGTGGTCCCGGAGGTAGGAGGCCACCGCGAGCTCCCGGCCGTTGAGCGTGGCATCGCCGAAACCGGTCACACCGTCGGACGTCGTGATCTTCAAGGTGACGAAGTTTCGTCCGGGGCTGGTGACGATGACGTCGGCGCGGTCGATGCGCACAGCGGACTCCTCTGGGGAAACGGGACTTCGAGCGTGGACTGGTTCCCCAAGCTAAGGACGCCCGGCTACCATGACAACTTGTTGCCGATTGTTGTCAACCGAGCGGATCGCGGAGGCCGAGTGAAGCAGGCACGACCGACGATCTACGACGTGGCCCGCGAGTGCGGCCTCGCCGCGTCCACCGTCTCCCGGACCTTCAGCAACCCCGCGCGGGTCAGCCCCGCCACCCGGGAGCTCGTCCAGGCCGCGGCCGACGCGATCGGCTACGAGCCGCGCCCGCTGGCCAGGGCGGAGGCGCCGGGGCGCATCCGGGTGCTGACGCTGGTGGTCACCGACATCTCCAACCCGTACTACGCGGCCGTGATCAAGGCGGCGCAGAGCCGGGCGATCGAGCGCAACTTCACGCTCGCGCTGACCGACAGCGACGAGTCGGCGCGGCTGGAGGCCAACAACCTGCGTCAACTGCTGGCCACCACCAGCGGCGGAATCCTGGCCACCTCGCGGCTCTCCGACGAGGCCGTGCGGCAGATCGCCGACTACCGGCCGCTGGTGATGATCAACCGCCAGGTCGAGGGCGTGCCGAGCCTGGTCGTGGACACGGCGGCGGGGATGCGCAAGGCGGTGCGCCACCTCGCCGTGCTCGGCCACCGCCGCATCGCCTACCTGTCGGGGCCGCGCAACTCCTGGATCAACGGGCAGCGCTGGCAGGCGGTGCGCGACGAGGCGTCGCAGCTGAACATCGAGGTGTCGTTCCTCGGCCCGTTCGCGCCCAACCGCAAGGGCGGCGAGGACGCCGCGGACGCGCTGGTGCTGGGGAAGGTGTCGGCCGCGATCGGCTACAACGACCTCATCGCGATCGGTGCGCTGCAACGCCTGCGGGCCACCGGCGTCCGGGTGCCCGACGACCTGTCGCTGATCGGCTGCGACGACATCTTCGGCGCCGACCTCACCGTTCCCGGGCTGACGACGATCGCGGGTCCCGCCGGCAAGCTCGGGTCCTACGCGGTGGACGTGCTGCACGCGCGGTTGTCGGGGCACGGCGACGGGCCCGGCTCGCTCACCCTCGACTCGCACATGGTCATCCGGGGGTCGACGGGCCCGGCCGGGCGGTAGCGGCTGGCAACTGCTGGCAACCGGTTGTCAGCGGGCCCGTCCGGAGCTGAAGCTCCGCTCATGGACGGTGTCACAGCATCAAGCACGGCCCGCACGCCGCTGAACCCGCACCCCGACCGCCTGCTCCCGGTGGACCCGGCGGAGCGAGCGATCGCCCGCCGGCTGTACGACAGCGTGCGGGACCTCCCGCTGATCAGCCCGCACGGCCACGTCGACCCCGCGCTGCTCGCCGCCGACGAGCCCTTCACCGATCCGGCGTCGCTGCTGGTGACACCGGATCACTATGTGACCCGCCTGCTGCACGCCCACGGCAAGTCGCTCAACGAGCTCGGCCTCGGCGATGGCGACGGCGCACCGACCGCGAAACCGCGCGAGGTCTGGCGGGCGTTCTGCTCGCACTGGCACCACTTCCTGGGCACGGCCTCGCGGCAGTGGATCGAGTCCGAGCTGCACGACGTGCTCGGCGTGCGGTTCCAGCCGTCCGAGGCCACCGCCGACGAGCTCTACGACGAGCTCGTCGACAAGCTCGCGCAACCCGCGCTGCGGCCGCGCGCGCTGTTCGAGTCCTTCAACATCGAGGTCCTGGCCACCACCGACGACCCGGCCGACGACCTGCGCCACCACCAGGCCCTGGCGGCCGATCCGAGCTGGTCGGGCCGGGTCGTGCCGACCTTCCGCCCGGACCGCTACCTCGACGCCACCGGCCAGGACTGGCAGCGGGCGCTCGACGAGCTCGCGCAGGCCAGCGGGATCGACACCGACAGCTACCAGGGCCTCGTCCGGGCGCTGGAAGCCCGGCGCGACCACTTCCGGGAGCACGGCGCGACGGCCACCGACCACGGCGCCCCGAGCCCCGAGATGGCCTTCCTCCCCGTCGACGAGGCGTCCCGGCTCTTCGACTCCGTCCGCCGGGGAACCGCGACGCCCGAGCAGGCGCGGCTGCTGTCCCGGCAGCTGCTGGGGGAGAGCGCTCGGATGTCCAGCGAGGACGGTCTGGTGATGGCGCTGCACACCGGGAGTTGCCGCAACCACCACTCGCCGACGTTCTCGCGCTACGGCGCGGACACCGGTCACGACATCCCCGTGCGCAACGAGTTCACCCTGGCGCTGCGGCCGATGCTGGAGCGCTTCGGCACGCACCCGCGCTTCCAGTCCGTGGTGTTCACCCTCGACGAGACGGTGTTCTCGCGAGAGCTGGCGCCGCTGGCCGGGTTCTACCCGACGTTGTACCTGGGGGCTCCGTGGTGGTTCCTCGACGCGCCGCGCGCGATGCGCCGTTTCCGCGACGCGGTGACCGAGACCGCGGGATTCCACCGCACTGCCGGATTCGTCGATGACACGCGGGGTTTCTGCTCGATCCCGGCCCGCCACGACACGGCGCGGCGGGTCGACGCCGGACATCTGGCGAGCCTGGTCGCCGAGCACGTCATGAGCGAGGAGGACGCGGCGGCGGTGCTGCACGACCTCAACGACGCCCTGCCGCGCAAGGCGTTCCGGCTGTGACCGCCGCGATCACGCGGGCCTCGGCGAAGCTCGCCCCCGCCGCGCCCGTGCGCGCCGTGCACCTGGGGCTGGGCAGTTTCCACCGCTCCCACCAGGCGTGGTACACCGCCGCCGCGCCGGACTGGGGGATCGCCGCCTACACGTTCCGCAACACCGAGCTGCCGCGCGCCCTCAACGCGCAGGAGGGCGCGTACACGATGCGCGTGCCGGGCGAGGCGGACGCGGTGGAGGCGATCGGTGCCATCAGCCGCGCGCACGCGGGCGGCGAGGTGGAGCCGTGGTTGCGCGACCTCGCCTCGCCCGAGGTCGAGGTGCTCACCCTGACCGTCACCGAGGCGGCCTACGCGCCACCGGAACCCGGACGGGACTCCGCCACGGCCCGGCTGCTGGCCGGGCTGCGCGGGCGGTACCGGGCCAACGGCGCGCCCATCACGGTGGTCCCCTGCGACAACCTCCCCGCCAACGGCGCGGTGCTGCGCTCGGTGCTCCGCGCGTCGGTGAGCGACGACGCCCGGTTCGCCGGGTGGATCGAGGACCACGTCAGCATCGTCAGCACGGTCGTCGACCGGATCACGCCCGCGCCGGTCAGCGGCGACGCGGAGGCCGCCGCGCGGCTGAGCGGGCTCCGCGACGCGGCGCCCGTGGTGGCCGAGCCGTTCACCGAATGGCTGCTGTGCGGGAGCTTCGCCGCCGGACGACCGCGGTGGGAGCGGCGCGGAGCGCGGTTCGTCGACGACATCGACGTCTACGCCAGCCGGAAGCTGTGGTTCCTCAACGGCGCGCACACGCTGCTCGCCTACGCCGGGCTCGCGCGCGGCCACCGCACCATCCGCGACGCCGTCAACGACGGTCGCCTCGCCGCGCTCGTGCAGGAGTGGTGGGACACCGCCGCCCGGCACATCGCCGTGGATCCGGCGGAGATCGCCGAATACCGGCGGAACCTGCTCATCCGATTCGCCGCGCGAGGCATCCGGCACGAGCTGGCGCAGATCGCCCACGACGGCTCGCAGAAGATCCCGGCCCGCCTGCTGCCGGTCTTCCGCGCGGAGCGCGCCGCGGGCCGGTTGCCCGCACCGGTGGTGTTCGGGCTCGCGGCGTGGTTGCGCCACGTCCAGACCGGGCAGGCCCGCGACCCGCGCGACGCCGAGCTGGCCGAGGCGGCGCGGTCGACCGACGCCGTCCGCCGGTCGCTGCTCGCCCTGGACCCGGAGATCGGTGCGGACGACGAGCTGGTCTCCGCCGTCGGAGCCGAAGTGCGGTCGATGGCCGGCCGGGGTTCGGTGCTGACGACCCGCCGCTGACGCCCGGGCCCGCTCCGAGCGGGACCGTCCCCTGACCCCGCGTCGGTGCAGCCGCGATACGACGGCTGCCCCGGGCGTGGAACCCGAAGATGAAGGGAGCAATGATGCTTCGTCCTCTCACCAACGCCTTCCGCGACTGCCGCGCGCTCGACGGGTTGTGGCGCTTCGCGCTCGACGCCGAGGGGGTCGGGCGCGACCAGCAGTGGTGGCGCGGCGCGCTGCCGGGCAAAGCCGAGATGCCGGTTCCGGCCAGCTACAACGACATCCCCGCCGATGCGGCGGTGCGCGATCACGTCGGCGAGGTCTGGTACCAGACGTCCGCGCACGTGCCTGCGACCTGGGGCGGGCAGCGGATCGTGCTGCGCTTCGGCGCCGCGGCGCACCGCGCCACGGTGTGGGTCGACGACCAGGAGGTCGTCTCGCACGTGGGCGGCTACACCCCGTTCGAAGCCGACGTGACGGATCTGGTGCGACTGGGCGAGGCCAACCGCGTCACCGTCGTCGTCGACAACCGGCTGGACTGGGACTCCATCCCGCCCGGCTACGTCGAGGACACCCCCGACGGGCCGAGGCAGCGCTACCACCACGACTTCTTCAACTACGCCGGCCTGCACCGCACGGTGTCGCTGTACGCGACCCCGCCCGCGCACATCACCGACGTGACGGTCACGACCGACCTCGACGGGCTGGCCGGAATCGTCGACTACGAGGTGCGCGCCTCGGAGGGCGAGCGGGCGCTCGTCGCTCTGCACGACGCGGCGGGAACCGAGGTCGCGCGGGCCGAGGGCCTGTCGGGTCGGCTGCGGGTCGAGGACGTGCACCCGTGGCGGCCCGGCGAGGGGTACCTCTACGAGCTGCGCGTGGAGCTGCTCGACGCCGGCGGGGCCGTCGTCGACCGGTACTCGCTGAACGTGGGCGTGCGGACCGTCGCCATCGACGGGACGGACTTCCTGATCAACGGAGAACCGTTCTACTTCACCGGTTTCGGCATGCACGAGGACCACGTGGTGCGCGGCAAGGGCCACGACGACGCGTCGATGGTGCACGACTTCGCCCTGCTGGAGTGGATCGGTGCCAACTCCCTGCGCACCTCGCACTACCCCTACGCGGAGGAGGTGCTCGACTACGCCGACCGGCACGGCATCGTGGTGATCGACGAGACCGCGGCGGTGGGTCTCAACCTCGGCATCGGCGGGGGCATCGTCTCCTCCAGCACGCAGGAGACCTACTCGGACGAGACGGTCAGCGCCCGCACCCAGGAGGCGCACCGGCAGGCGATCCGCGAGCTGGTGGAACGGGACAAGAACCACCCCAGCGTCGTGCTGTGGAGCATCGCCAACGAACCGGAGTCGCACACCGACGCCGCCCGCGACTACTTCAAGCCGCTGTTCGCCGAAGCGCGCGCTCTCGACCCCTCTCGACCGGTCGGGTTCGTCAACGTCATGTTCGCCCGGGCGGGCGAGTGCAAGGTCGCCGAGTTCTCCGACGTGGTGATGATCAACCGCTACTACGGCTGGTACGTCCAGGCCGGTGACCTGGCCGCCGCGGAGCGCGCGCTGGAGGCCGAGCTCCACGAGTGGGTGCGGTGCGAGGGCAAGCCGATCATCATGACCGAGTACGGCGCGGACGCCCAGGCGGGCGTGCACTCCGCGGTGTCCCAGCCGTGGACCGAGGAGTACCAGGTCGAGCTGCTGGAGATGTACCACCGCGTGTTCGACCGGGTGGAAGCCGTTGTCGGGGAGCAGGTCTGGAACTTCGCCGACTTCGCCACCAGTGCGGGCTTCGCGCGCGTGGACGGCAACAAGAAGGGCGTGTTCACCCGCGACCGCCGCCCGAAGGCCGCCGCGTTCTCGCTGAAGCGCCGCTGGCACGCGCGCGGCGAGGCGGTCGAGTGACGGGGGAGGTGGTCCGATGAAGCTCAGAGCGCAACAGCTCCTCGGTTACGCGGCCGGCGACGCCGCCAACAACCTGGCCTTCTCGATGGCCTCGATGTTCCTGCTGCTCTACTACACCGACGTGGCCGGGATCCCCGCCGCCGCAGCGGGAACCCTCTTCCTCATCGTGCGGGTGTGGGACGGCATCGCCGATCTCGTCGCGGGCCGCCTGGTGGACCGGACGTCGAGCCGGTGGGGGAAGTTCCGCCCCTGGCTGCTGTTCGGGTCGCTTCCGCTGCTGCTGCTGAGCGTGGCGACGTTCTCGGTGCCGGACGGCAGCCTGACGGCGAAGCTGATCTACGCCTACCTCACCTACGCGGCGGTCGGAACGGTCTACAGCCTGGTCAACATCCCCTACGGGTCGCTGGCCGCGGCGATGACGCAGGAACCCGTGGAGCGCGCGAAGCTCGCCAGCGCGCGGTCGATGGGGTCGGCGGCGACGATGCTCCTGCTGAGCCTCGTGGTCGCACCGCAGATCAAGAACGCGGAGAACCTGCAGGCGTCGTTGCAGCTGACCACGCTGGTGTTCGTGGTCATCGGCTCGGCGCTGTACCTGTTCACCTTCTTCACCGCTCGCGAGACCGTCCAGCGCGACGTGGGCACCGTCGGGTTGCGGACGAGCCTGCGCACGCTGCGGCAGAACACGCCGCTGCAACTGCTGTGCGTCAGCTCGCTGTTCTTCCTGACCGCGATGTTCTCGATCCAGACGATCGGCGTCTACTACGCGCGGGACGTCTTGGGCGACGCCAACCTCTACATCGTGCTCACGGCGCTCCAAACAGGACTGATGTTCCTGATCGCGCCGGTGGTCCCGCACGTGGTGCGCACGATCGGCAAGCGGGCGGGCTACATGGCCGGTGGTGCGGTCACGGCAGTCGGCTCCGCGGTGGCGATGGTCGCGCCCGCCTCGACGCCCTACCTCGCCCTCGGCGCGTTCGTGCTCATCGGCACCGGGCTGGGCCTGGTCAACACGCTGATGTGGTCGTTGGAGGCCGACACGGTGGAGTACGGCGAGTGGCGGACGGGCGCGCGCACCGAAGGCACCACCTACGCGGTGTTCTCGTTCGTCCGCAAGGTCGGCCAGGCCCTCGGTGGCGCAGCGGCGGCCTACACGATCGGGCTCGCCGGCTACGTCGGCGGCGCGGAGGTGCAGAGCGCCACGGCGCTCTGGGGAATCCGGGCCGCAGCGGGCATCGTCCCGATCGGCTGCGCGGCGGTCGGCATCGCGATCATGGCCTTCTACCCGCTCACCGAGAAGCGCTTCCGCGACATGACCGCCGAGGTCGCCGAGCGCCGCGAGGGCGCGAAGACGCACACCCCCGCCTGACCCGACCACCGGCGAGGCCGCGCGAAGCGGCCTCGCCGGAACGGCCGGAACCTCAACTGCCGCAGACGATTCCGAAGGAGCGGATCTTGCGGTAGATCGTCGCGCGCGACATGCCGAGGTCGGCTGCCGCGTGCTCCTTGTTCCCGTGGTTGGCCGCGAGGCTCTGGACGATGGCGTCGCGCTCGATCGATTCCATGTGGGTGAGCTGGCGGCGCGTGACGGTCCGGCACTCGGCGGGCAGGTCGGTGACCGCGATCGGACCCGAGCGGTGCCTGCGGGAGACCTCGGCCAGCACGCGCTCCAGCTGCCGGACGTTGCCGGTCCACGGCAGCCGCATCAGCTGGCGCAGGCAGGCGTCGGAGGCCACCAGGTCCCGGCAGCGCGCGTGCCGGGCCAGCAGGTGCGGAACCAGCCGTTGCAGGTCCTCGGTCCGGTGGCGCAGCGGCGGAACCTCGACGGTGTGCGCGAAGAACGGCATCAGCAGGCCCACCGAATCCGGATCGTCCGGTTCATCGCTGAGCGTGACCGCGACCCAGGACGGCGCCTGCTCGGGAGGGGCGGCCTGCCACGAGGTGAACAGGTCGGTGAGGTGCTGCACGTCCTGCGCCCCGATCGCGTCGGCGTGGCGCAGTACGACTACCGGGGAGGTCTCGTCGGCCACGTGCTCGGCGAGCGCTTCCGTCCACGCCTCGACGTCGTCGATCTCCGCGCAGTCCAGCTCCACCAGGTGGCAGCTCGGTGCGTGGCGACGCGCGACGGCTCGCGCGAGAGCGGTCTTGCCGGTGCCGGGCTCGCCGCTGAGGATCAGCCAGCTCCCGCCCCGGTAGCTGGTGTCGGCCGCCGAGCACGCCTGCCGCCAAGCGGGGCTGGCGCCGACGACTCCGGGCAGCGGCAGGTCGGGTATGCCGGGGGAGCGGGGGGACGGCGTGTGGTTCTTGACGCGGAACACGCCTCCGGCCAGCAGCGTTCCGCTGTACACCGGCCGGTATTCCAGGCGCGCGACCAGCCCGGAGGGCAGGTCGGCCAGCACGGTGGCTCGCTCGCGGCACCCGGCCACGTCGGCTGAGTGGGTGATCAGCGCCGCCCGGTCAGCCGCGTCGTAGAGGTCCTGGGCGTGGCTGTTGACCATCACGACATCCTCGTTGACCGCGAAGATCGCGCCCGAACCCCGCTGGCAGGAGGACAGGTACTCGCGGAACAGCGCCAGTTCGCGCGTTCCGAGACCTTCCAGTATCGCGTCCTCGATCTGCTTGGCGGTCCGGCGCGCGAGGGTCAGCAGCAGCGGACCCGGGGTTCCGGCCCACGAGGTCAGGTCCAGCGCGCCGACCAAATGGCCGCGCACCGGGTGGTAGATCGGAGTGCCCGCGCACTCGAAGTCGGCGAGCCGGCTGTTGAAGTGCTCGAAACCCGAGACCAGCACCGGTTCCTGGCATTCGAGCGTGGTGCCGATGCCGTTGGTCCCGATGGACTCCTCGGCGTAGCTGTACCCCGGGGCCAGCGAGATCCGGTCCAGCCCGGCGTGCAGCGCGCGATCCGCGCTCGACCGGCGCACGACCAGACCGTCGGCGTCGGTGAGCAGCACAGCGACCGGGTGGCCCACGAGCTCGGTGGACAGGTTCTCCAGGATCGGCGTCGCACTGCGGACCAGGAGGCTCTCCTCGTCGCGGTCGGCGACGAAGATCGGATCGGGTTCGTCTGTGGCGACGTCGTGCTCCAGCGCGCGCCGCCACGACGCGGAGATGATCCCCCGAACCCCGGAGAAGTCGGTCCGGGGACAAGCGAGGAACTTCTCCCGCAAGGCGCTGAGCTGCGCATCTGATCTGTGTCCGTGCGTCGACATGAGCGTCTCCCTTGACGTCTGCGCGCTGGGCCACTGCGCTGTTCCACCCCACGCAGGCTCATCGTGGTGACTACTCACCGGAGCCTCGATCTCACATTGAGACAGATGTCGAGTGCGATCCGCAACACACTCTCCTCCGTCAGCGACGACTGCCCACGTTCGCACCACCGGCTTCGAGGAGGCTGAATTGAGCAGGCAGAGTCTCACCAAGGCGCACAACAAGATCACCGAGCTGTCGTGGGAACCGACGTTCGCCACCCCCGCGACACGCTTCGGCACCGACTACACCTTCGACAAGGCGCCGAAGAAGGACCCGCTCAAGCAGATCATGCGGTCGTACTTCCCGATGGAGGAGGAGAAGGACAACCGCGTCTTCGGCGCGATGGACGGCGCCGTCCGGGGAAACATGTTCCGGCAGGTGCAGCAGCGCTGGTTGGAGTGGCAGAAGCTCTTCCTGTCCATCATCCCGTTCCCGGAGATCTCGGCCGCGCGAGCGATGCCGATGGCCATCGACGCCGTGCCGAACCCGGAGATCCACAACGGGCTCGCGGTGCAGATGATCGACGAGGTCCGGCACTCGACGATCCAGATGAACCTCAAGAAGTTGTACATGAACAACTACATCGATCCGGCCGGGTTCGACATCACCGAGAAGGCGTTCGCGAACAACTACGCGGGCACCATCGGCAGGCAGTTCGGCGAGGGGTTCATCACCGGTGACGCGATCACCGCGGCCAACATCTACCTGACGGTCGTGGCCGAAACGGCCTTCACCAACACGCTGTTCGTCGCGATGCCCGACGAGGCGGCCGCCAACGGCGACTACCTGCTGCCCACCGTCTTCCACTCGGTGCAGTCCGACGAGTCGCGGCACATCAGCAACGGCTACTCCATCCTGCTGATGGCCCTGGCCGACGAGCGCAACCGCCCGCTGCTGGAGCGCGACCTGCGCTACGCGTGGTGGAACAACCACTGCGTGGTCGACGCCGCCATCGGCACCTTCGTCGAGTACGGCACCAAGGACCGCCGCAAGGACCGCGAGTCCTACGCCGAGATGTGGCGCCGCTGGATCTACGACGACTACTACCGCAGCTACCTGCTGCCGCTGGAGAAGTACGGCCTGACCATCCCGCACGACCTGGTCGAGCAGGCGTGGAACCGCATCACCAACCAGTTCTACGTGCACCGGGTGGCGCAGTTCTTCGCCACCGGCTGGCCGGTGAACTACTGGCGCATCGACCCGATGACCGACACCGACTTCGAGTGGTTCGAGCACAAGTACCCGGGTTGGTACAACCAGTTCGGCAAGTGGTGGGAGGCCTACAACCGGCTGCGCTACCCGGGTCGCAACAAGCCGATCGCCTTCGAGGACGTCGGCTACGAGTACCCGCACCGCTGCTGGACCTGCATGGTCCCCTGCCTGGTCCGCGAGGACATGGTGGTCGACAAGGTCGACGGCCAGTGGCGGACCTACTGCTCGGAGCCCTGCGCCTGGACCGACACGGTCGCCTTCCGCGGCGAGTACGAGGGCCGGGAGACCCCGAACATGGGTCGTCTCACCGGGCACCGCGAGTGGGAGACGCTGCACCACGACCGGGATCTGGCCGACATCGTCTCCGGCCTCGGCTACGTCCGGGACGACGGCAAGACTCTCATCCCGCAGCCCCACCTGGACCTGGACGACCCGAAGCGGATGTGGACGCTCGACGACCTGCGAGGGATCCAGTTCTCCAGCCCGAACGTGACCCTCAACCAGATGACCGATCAGGAGCGCGAGGAGTGGGCGGCGTCCTACCGCGCCAACCCCAACGTGACCTCGTCCTGACGGTCTGAGGACCGCGGACGGCGGTGTCCCACCACCTCACCGCCGCCGTCCGCGGTCCCCTTCCCCTGAGCCGGGCCACTGGCGTCCACGCCGCGGACGCCGCGCTGAGAATCGAGATTCCGATGGCCGACAAGCACCGCATCTCCTTCGAACCCGTCGACATCGAGATGGAGGCGGGCGAGGACGAGAAGATCCTCGACGCCGCGTTCCGCCAGGGCGTTCACCTCATGCACGGCTGCCGCGAGGGGCAGTGCTCGGCGTGCAAGTCCTACGTCCTGGACGGCGAGATCCAGATGGAGCGCTACTCCACCTTCGCCTGCAACGACGCCGAGGTCGAGGAGGGCTACGTCCTGCTCTGCCGGGCGCACGCCTTCAGCGACTGCACGATCGAGCTGCTCAACTTCGACGAGGAAGAGCTGCTCAACTCGGCCCCGTTGCAGCAGGTCAGCACCGAGGTCCTGGAGATCGTCGAGCACACCCGCGACATCGTGGGCCTCAAGCTCAAACCGGTCGAACCGGCCGCGTACGAGTTCAAGGCAGGCCAGTACGCCGACCTGACCATCCCGGGCACCGACGAGCACCGGTCGTTCTCGATGGCCACGACGCCGTCGACCACCGACCACGTCGAATTCGTCATCAAGAAGTACCCGGGCGGGCGGTTCTCCTCCCTGCTGGAGGAGGGCATCGCGGTCGGCGACACGATCGAGCTGACCGGGCCCTACGGCAACTTCACCCTGAAGAACGGGCACGTGCTGCCGCTGGTGCTGATGGCCGGTGGTGCGGGCATGGCGCCCGTGCTCGGGCTGCTGCGGTACCTCAGCGAAACCGGCGACACCCGCCGGATCCGCTTCTACTACGGCGCCCGCACGGCCGCCGACCTGTTTTACCTCGACGAGATCCGCGCGCTGGGTGAACGGCTGGCGGACTTCGGTTTCGTCGTCGCGCTGTCGGAATCCACCGACGGCGCAGGCGATCTCGACGTCGCGGTGGAGGCCGGCGTGGTCACCGACGTCGTCGAGGCGGCCGAGCCCGAGCTGCACAAGGCCGAGGTCTACCTGTGCGGGCCCCCGCCGATGGTGGACGCGGCGCTGGCGCTGGCCGAGCGCCGGGGAGTGCCCGAGGACCAGGTCTTCTACGACAAGTTCACCACAGCGGTCCAGCCCGACGAGTGATCCGGCCGGGTGGGGGAGCGGTCAACGCCCCCGAGACCCAGGCGTCGCAGCGGAGATGTCAAAGGAGAGATCAGATGGCGAGCAGTTCAACGCCCGCGCCCAAGGAGCGCAGCTTCCCGAAGATCGAGTTCACCGATTCCGAGGCCGGCGCGCTGGAGTTCCCCAGCTCGAAGAGCCGGAGCTACAACTACTTCAAGCCGGCCAAGCTGCGGGCCACGGTGTACGAGGACGTCACCGTCGACGTGCAGCCCGACCCGGAGCGCCACCTCAGCCAGGGCTGGATCTACGGCTTCGGCGACGGTCCCGGCGGATACCCGCAGGAGTGGACCGCGGCGAAGTCATCCGACTGGCACGCGTTCCTGGACCCCAACGAGGAGTGGGAGCAGACGATCTACCGCAACAACGCGGCGGTGGTGCGTCAGGTCTCCCTGGGGCTGGAGAACGCCAAGCGAGCCGACGCCTACGGCGGCTGGAACACCGCCTGGCAGAAGTTCATCGCCCGCAACCTGGGTGCCTGGATGCACGCCGAGAACGGCATGGCGCTGCACGTGTTCACCTCCATCCAGCGCTCCGGGCCGACCAACATGATCAACACCGCGGTGGCGGTCAACGCGGCGCACAAGATGCGTTTCGCCCAGGACCTCGCCCTGTTCAACCTGGACCTCTCGGAGTCCCTGGAGTCCTTCGAAGGCGCCGTGCACCACGAGGTCTGGTACTCGGCGCAGGAGTGGCAGCCCACCCGCAAGGTCGTCGAGGAGCTCACCGCCGTCGGCGACTGGGCGGAGCTGCTGTTCGGCACCAACGTCATCTTCGAGCAGCTCGTGGGCCAGCTCGTCCGCTCCGAACTGGTCATGCAGATCTCGGCCAAGAACGGCGACTACATCACGCCGACCATCGTCGGGACCGGTGAGCACGACTACAACCGCGACCTCGGTTACACCCGCGCGCTGTTCCGGCTGCTCACCCGCGACGAGGAGCACGGCGCTGCCAACCGGGAGCTGTTCGGGCGGTGGCTGACCAAGTGGGTACCGCCGTGCCTGGCCGCGGCGCACGCGCTGCAGCCCATCTGGTCTCAGCCTGCGGAGAAGACGCGCACCTTCGACGACTCGTTGAGCGCGACCAAGGAGAAGTTCAGCCAGCTGCTCGAGGAGATCGGGCTCGACGTGCCGAAGGAGTTGGACCAGTGAGCGGCAGCATGCAGTTCGGTTCGCAGGCGGGGTCGTCGAACATGTGCGGCGTCACCCTGATGAACACCCCGATCGGGCGCGTGGTGGCCGAGGTGATGGCGGGCAAAGAGGGCATCGACCTCGTGGAGTACCCGTCCATGATCCGCGTGGACGGCACCAAGCTCCTGGAGTTCGACTACGACGAGTTGACCGAGGCGCTCGGCGAGCCCTTCGACGGGTCGATCTTCGAGGAGATCAGCTCCACCCACTACGGCCGCATGGTGCACCTCGACGACCGCACGATCCTGTTCGCCAACCCCGAGGACGCGGCCGAGTACATCGGCTTCGACCTGCTCGCGCGGGACTGACCGATCCGAGCCCGCGGTGGCGGGGCGCTGTTCTCGACGCCCCGCCACCGCGATTCCACAGCACGAAGGGTGGGACGCGATGTACGAGAAGGACGGCGAGAGATATTTCGTGGTTGACGGGCACGTCCACATCTGGGACGCCCGCGAGTCGAACCGCAAGAACATCCACGGCAAGCAGTTCATCGACTGCTTCTACGACTACCACCGCAACCTCAGCCCCGAAGAGCACGTGTGGGATTACGACACCTACACCTACTACGGCTCCGAGCGGTTCATGAAGGACGTCTTCGACGACGGCCACGTCGATCACGCCATCTTCCAGGCGACCTTGCTCAACGACTTCTACGAGACTGGTTTCGGCCAGACGGAGGAGGCGTTCGGGCTCACCCAGCGGCATCCGGACAAGCTGACCTACAACCACGCCTACGATCCCCGCAAAGGTGAGGCCGGCCTGGAGCAGCTGCGCCGGGACGCCGAGCGGATGAACCTCCAGGGCGTCAAGCTCTACACCGCCGAGTGGAACGGCGACTCGCGGGGTTACCGGCTCGACGACCGGTGGTCGCGCCGCTACCTCGAAGAATGCCTCGAACTCGGCATCAAGAACATCCACGTCCACAAGGGACCGACGATCCGGCCGCTGGACCGGGACGCCTTCGACGTCGCCGACGTCGACAAGGTCGCCACCGACTACACCGACCTCAACTTCGTCGTCGAGCACGTCGGGCTGCCGCGGCTGGAGGACTTCTGCTGGATCGCCACCCAGGAGCCCAACGTCTACGGCGGGCTCGCGGTCGCGATGCCGTTCATCCACTCCCGTCCCCGGTACTTCGCGCAGATCATCGGCGAACTCCTGTACTGGATCGGCGAGGACCGGATCCTCTTCGGCAGCGACTACGCCCTGTGGACTCCGGGGTGGCTGGTGGAGAAGTTCGTCGACTTCCAGATCCCGGCGGACCTGACGGAGTACGCGCCGATCACGCCGGAGCAGAAGCGGAAGGTCCTCGGGCTCAACGCCGCGGCGCTGTACGACATCGACGTGCCCGGCGAGTTCCAGGTCGCCGCTGCCGCGGTGGCGGGGGCGGAGGCGCGATGACCGCCACCCTCCGCTCCGTGGAGACCGACGTCCTGGCGGCGTTGGCGACAGTGACCGACCCCGAGCTGGACGAGCCCGTGACGGAACTGGGGTTCGTGCGCTCGGTGGTCGTCGACGACGCCGGGGTCGAGGTGCACCTGCGCCTGCCGACCTCGTTCTGCGCCCTCAACTTCGCCTACCTGATGGTGGCCGACGCCCACGACGCGCTCGCCGAAGTGCCCGGGGTGGGACGGGTTCGGGTGCTGCTGGACGACCACCACGACTCCGAGAAGATCAACAACGGCATCGCGGCCGGCCTCGGGTACGCCGGAACTTTCGGTTCCGAGGCCGAGGAGGGGCTCGACGATCTTCGCCGCACCTTCCAGCGCAAGGCCCACCTGGCGGCGGTGGAGCGCTGCTGCCGGTCGGTGCTCGGCGGTGGTGCGTGGTCGCTCGACGAGCTGCCGATGCTGGAGCTGTTCGACCTGCCCGAGGGGCGCCTCAAAGCCGCCCTGGTGCGGCGGCGGGAGGCGATCGGACTGCCCGGTCATGCGCACGCGCGCGTGCTCGTCGACCACGAGGGCTCGCCGATCCCGAGCACCGATACCGCGCTGTGGCTGCGCTTCGCCGCCGCCACGAGGGTCTCGATCGAGGGCAACGCCCACTTCTGCCGGGACCTGCTCGCGACCCGCTACACCGAGAACGACCTCGTCATCACGAATTCGAGAATCACCTGAGCTGGGCCCGTGTCCGGGTGTTGGTAGATCCGCTGCGCAGAGAGGGAAGTGGGAATCATGGCGAAGGAGCTGCGGTTCAGCGTCGACGCACGACGCCAGTTGGAGCTGGGCGTCAACGCGCTGGCCGACGCGGTGAAGGTGACGCTGGGGCCCAAGGGGCGCAACGCGGTGCTGGAGAAGCTGACCGGCCCGCCGACCATCACCAACGACGGCGTGACGATCGCCAGGGAAGTGCAGCTGCGGGAGCCCTTCGCGAACATGGGTGCCCAGCTGGTCAAGGAAGTCGCGATGAAGACCAACGGTGCCGTGGGCGACGGCACCACCACCGCGACCGTGCTCGCCCAGGCCATGGTGCGCGAGGGGCTCGCGGCCCTGAGCGAAGGGGCGAACCCGATGCGGGTGCGTCGCGGCATCGAGGAGACCGTGGACGCCGTGGTCGAGTGGCTGCGCAAGTCCTCCACCCAGGTCTCCGGTGAGACCGAGCTGGAGCGGATCTCCACCCTGGCGGCCGGCGACGACGAGCGGATCGGCCGGGTGATCGCGCAGGCCCTGGCCGCGGTGGGCGGCGACGGAGTCGTCGAGGTGGAGGAGTCCGAGGGCACCGGCCTGAGCGTCGAGCTGGTCGACGGGATCGAGTTCGACCACGGCTACACCTCGCCCTACATGGTCACCGACCGGGAGCGCATGGAGGTCGGCTACGACGACCCGGTGATCCTGCTGACCAACAAGAAGATCAGCCAGGTCCAGGAGTTGATGCCCACGGTGGAGGCGGCTCGCAGGCTGGACCGCCCGCTGGTGGTCGTCGCGGAGAACGTCGACGGTGCCGCGCTGCAGATGATCCTCAGCGGCAACGTGCACGGCACGTGCCCCTCGGTCGTGGTGCGCGCTCCCGGCTTCGGCCACCGCAGGGTCGCGGAGCTGGAGGACCTGGCCTCGGCGCTCGGCGGGCGCGTGGTCAGCGATGACTCGGGCATCGCGCTGGCCGACGTCACCGAGCGGGACCTCGGCCGCTGCGAGCACATCACGATCACCGAGGACACCACGACGATCATCGGTGGCGCAGGCGAGGAATCGGCCGTGCGGGGCCGGATCGGCCAGCTGGAGAACCTGCTGCAGCGGGCCAGGATCGAGCACGACCAGGACAGCCTGCGGCTGCGCATCGCGCGGCTGTCGGGCCGCATCGCCGTGGTGAGCGTCGGCGCGGCGACCAGCGTCGAGCTCAAGGAGCGGATGCTGCGGGTCGAGGACTCGCTGGCGGCGGCTCGGGCGGCCCTGGAAGAGGGCGTGGTGGCCGGTGGCGGCGCGTCGCTGGCCCAGGCGGGCCGGTGCGTCGACCTCGTCGGGCTCGACGGCGATGCGGCCCAGGGGCGCGAGATCGTGCGCCGCGCGCTCGGCGAACCGCTGCGGTGGATCGCCGGGAACGCCGGCTACGACGGGGGAGAGGTCGTCACCCGCGTGGCGGCCATGGACGTGGGCAACGGGTTCGACGCGCTCACCGGCGAGTACGGCGACCTGTTCGCCGCCGGTGTCGTGGACCCGCTGAAGGTGACCCGTTCGGCGCTGGAGAGCGCGGCGTCCATCGCGGCGCTGCTGATCACCACGGAAACCGCCGTCGTCGAGGAGATCGTCGGGAACCCGGGAGCGATCATGGCCCCCGGCACCGGCGACCTGGCAGAAGGAATGGTACGCCCCTCGAACATCTACTAGAGGGGGTCAGGAGGTGCGCCCACCGCTGTCGTGGTGGGCGCACCTCGCCCGGTTCACCGGCGCGCGAACTCGCGGCGGCTGAGCGCCCGGACCTGGTGCAACGCGAGCGAGATGAGTTCCGCTGCGGTGCAGCGGAAGTCGACCGAGCCGAGCGCGAAGGACTCCGGTGTCCGATGTGGACCGAATCCGGACGCGGGCTGCACGGTTCCGGTGGACATGATGCGGACGTCCGCGGCGGCGGCCAACGCGTAGCCCGCCCCGACGGCATCGCCGTTGAGCGCCGCGACGACCGGAAGCGGGTGAGCCCGAAGAGCACTCAGCGCCGCCGGCAGCGCGAGGCGGGCGGCGTCCCGCGAAGGACCCTCGACCGGATCGAGATCGGGTGCGAACACCCCGCGCGCTCCCGTGAGGACGACGGCCCGGTCCGGCCCGATGTAGGCGAGGGCCTCGGTCAAGCTGTCGAGCAGCTCAGCGGTGAGCACGCGGCGATCCGCGGGGCGGATACGCACCAGCACCGCCACGTCCCGGTGTTCCAGGTCGAGCATCAGCGCCTCCAGCGATCGCGGCATCACCACCAACCACGGGAGACCCTAGGTTCAGCGGAAACCGCGCCATGTCTCACTTTGAGACCACGTCGAGCCCGCCGGAGCGGTAGTCCTGTCCTGACACGATCGGGAGGTAGCGCAGTGCCGAACACGACGCACGACACACCCGAAACCCAGCACGCCCAGCACCGGGACTGCCTCGCGCGGGCCCTGCCCGAGCTGACCGCCCAGGGCTGGCGGCTCGACCACATCAGCGAGACGACCGAGCCCGAGGACGACGGCTGAGCTCACCAGGTGATCGGGCCCGCTTCGATGAGCCGGGCCAGTTCCGGGCCGGGGACGGCCTTGGAGAACAGCCAGCCCTGGTAGGCGTCGACCTCCATGGACCGCAGGGCCTCGAACTGCTCGGGGGTTTCGACGCCTTCGGCGACCGTGACGCAGTCCAGCGCGCCCGCGAGGTCGGTGACCGCGCTGACCAGCATCCGGTCGACGCGGCTGGTGGTGATGTCCTGGACGAACGTCCGGTCGATCTTGATGGACTGCGCCGGGAAGTCCCGGATGCGCGTCAGCGAGGAGTACCCGGTGCCGAAGTCGTCCACGGAGAAGCGCACGCCGAGGGCCCGGAGGTCGTTCATGCTGTCGTGCATCCGGGACGGCACGTCGACGATCGCGGTCTCGACCAGCTCGATGACGATGCGGTCCCACGCGATGCCGGTCTCGGAGACGAGCCGTTCCAGCAGGTCGTTGAAGGTCGGGTAGCCGGGCATCAGCTCGGCGACGTTCACCGCCACGGACACCGGTTTCCCGCCCGGCGGGACCGGCCAGCTCGCCGCGTCGTGCAGCGCCCTGCCCAGCACCCACGCGTCGAGGTCGGCCAGCATCCCCGCCCGCTCGGCGACCGGCAGGATCGTTCCGGGCGACAGCATCCCGCGCTCGGGGTGCTCCCAGCGCAGCAGCGACTCGCAGGTGCGGATCGTGCCGTCCGCCCCCACCACCGGTTGGTAGTGCAGCGCCAGCTCGTCGTTGTCGATCGCGTCGCGGAGCTCGGTCTCCAGCTCCAGCTGGTCGTCGATCGAGTCGATCAGCTTGCGCTCGGCGAACGCGATGGTGGACAGGCCCGCCTTCTTCGCCTCCTGCAAGGACGAGAACGCCCACCGGACGAGGTCTTCGGCGCTGGTGCCACCGCACTCGGAACCGACGGCGGCCCCGATCATGGCCGAGACCTGAACGCGCTGCTCCCGCACCGGGATCGTCGCGTGCATCAGATCGGCCACCGTGGTCACGATCTCGGAGATCTCGCCCTCCGCCGCGACGTCGGGGCACACGAGGGCGAACTCGTCGGCCGCCGTGCGGGCCACCGACCATCCGGTGGGCAGCTTGTCCCGCAAGCGCTGCGCCACGGCGATCAGCACCTCGTCGCCCGCCTCGTATCCGAGCGCTTCGTTGATGCGGTTGAAGTTCTTGATGTCGCAGTACAGCACCGCGGCCCGCGCCACATCGGTGTCGGCGACCAGCTGCGGGATCGCCGCGCGGTTCCACAGACCGGTCAGCTCGTCGTGGTAGGCCCAGTAGCGCAGCGATTCGGCCTCGCGCCGCCGGTCGGTGATGTCCTCGAAGACCACCAGCCAGAAAGGATCACCGGACGACTGCTGGGATTTCGCGATGTGGAGCTCGCAGTGGACGGGTCTGCCGTCGGGCCGGGACAACGCCCGCTCGTACACCGCCTGGTCGTCCGGCGGTGCTCCGTTCGCGAACGACGCGGCGATGTCGTCGAGCCTGGGGGTGTCCGGATCCAGCAGCGCCGTCACGTGCATGCCCTGCAGCTCGTCCGGCGAGTATTTCAGCAGCTCGCACAGCGCCGTGTTGGAGTCGATGACGTGGCCGAACCGGTCGAAGAGACCGATCGCGACCGGGGCGAGCTCGTAGAGATCGCGGAACTGCCGCAGCGAGGTCTCCACTTGCTGGTGGAGCGCGGTGTCGTCGCGGGTCAGCTTCGCGTAGCCGAGCAGGTCGCCCTCCGGCGACCACAGAGCGCTGATCACCACGTTCGCCCAGAACCAACTGCCGTCCTTGCGCACGCGCCAGTCCTCGTAGACGTGCGAGCCATGCTCGCGCGCCTGTTCCAGCGACTTCTCGGGATGGCCGTGGGTGATCTGCTCGGGCGTGTAGAACGCCTTCGTGCTGCTGCCGATCACCTCGGACGCGGTTGCGCCCATGATCCGCTCCGCACCGTGGTTCCAGCTGGTGACGGTACCCGTCGCGTCGAGCGTGTAAACGGCGTAGTTGTCCAGCGACCGTCCGAATGGGCCGACGAATGCGCTCACGTCGGCCACGCCGTGAACCTCGGTCATGTGCATGCATCTCCACTCGGCAACGGGGGCGTGTGCGCCCCATGGTTCGGCTCGGTGGCGGTGTTCCCGCCCTGAGCGTTCGGTGGTGCGATGTCCTGCTGCGCCGCTGCGTGACGGGCCTGTGCCCGGGCTCTCAGATCGTCAGCGCTTCGTCGGGGAGAGAGGTGTTCGAGACGCACAATGCCTCGATCACCTGGTCCTCACCGCTCGGACGAGTTGAACTGCGGTGCCTCCTTGCCGAGGAAGGCCCGCACACCTTCTGCCGCGTCGGGTGAGGCGAACGCCTGCTTGGACAGCGGCAACGTCGACCGGATCGCCTCCCGGTCGCCGTCCCGGCCGTTGCGCACCGCCTGCTTGGCCAGCGCGAGCGCCGTGGCGGGGAGTTCGGTCAGGCGCGCGGCCAGCTCGCGGGCGGTGGTGAGCGCGTCGCCCCGGGGGACGACGCGGTTGACCAGACCCCAGGTCAGCGCGGTCTCCACGGGCACCGGGTCGCCGAAGAACATCATCTCCACGGCGCGCGCCTCGCCCACCCGGCGCGTGACGCGGACCGGCCCGCCGGATGCCGGGATCACGCCGAGCTTGATCTCGGGCAGCGCGACCTCGGTACCGGCTTCGGCGATGATCAGGTCGCAGCACACCGCCAGCTCCAGCCCACCGCCGTAGGCGAGCCCGTTGAGCGCGGCGATCGTGGGTTTCGGGAACTCGTCGACGAGGCCGAACGTCTCGTTCTCGAACGTCAGCTTCCGGTCCACCACGTCGCCGCCGGCGATCAGGGACGGGAACTCCTTGATGTCCGACCCCGCGCAGAAGGCCCGGTCGCCCGCCCCGGTCAGCACCAGCACGCGCGTCCCCGGGTCGTCGGCGAGCCGGCGCAGCACGGCGTTGAGCTGCCGGGTGAGTTCGAGGGTGGTGACGTTCATCGGCGGGTCGTTCAACGTCACCACGGCGACGTGGTCCTCGACGGTGCAGGTCACGAGGTCGGTGCTCATCGGAGCGGAGTCCTTCCCACGGGAGGTGGCGGAGCGGGCCCGCCCACTCTAGGGAAGCGAACGCCCCGGCTCGCGCCACCGAGGTGCCCCGGAGCGGCGTGCAGGTCCCGGGTGGTCATCGTGCATCCTGGTGTTCGAAGGAGCAGGCGCGGCAGTGGCGCCTGGATACCGCAGGAGGACCGTGTGAGCACCGACAACGAGCGCCCGGAGATCGACCTCTCGCGCGACCCCAACCCCGGCGTCCCCGACCACGCCGCGCCCGAGGGGTCTGGTCTCGACCCGCTCATCGACCTCTCCCGCGACCCGAACCCGGGCAAGGCGGACCACGCCAAGCCCGACGACGACTGAGCGTCCACTGAGGACTCTGTTCCGGGAGGCCCTGCGGCCTCCCGGAACCGTTCGCTTCAGAGGTGAGCGGGCTGCTTCAGCCGCCCGTCGTGGACCTCGGCGATCTGGTCGACAGCGGTGAGGTGGGTGCGGTCGTGGGTGACCAGCACCGTCGCCGTGGCCTGCCGGTGGGTGAGCTCGGTGATCAGGTCGATCACGGCCGCACCGCGATCGTGGTCGAGAGCGCTGGTCGGCTCGTCCACCAGCAGCACCGTCGGGTCGTGCATCAGCGCGCGGGCGATGTTGACGCGCTGGCGCTGACCGCCCGAGAGCTGGTGCGGACGCCTGCCGGACAGGTCCGCCATCCCCACGGCATCGAGCAGTTCCCTCGCCCGGCCCCGGGCCGCGCGCGGCTTGCGGCCGTCGATCTGGGCCATCACCTGCAGCTGCTCGGCGGCGGTCAGCGACGCCAGCAGGTTGGGCTGCTGGAAGACGATGCCGATCTTGGTGCGGCGCAGTTCGGCGAGCTCGCCTCGGGACAGGCCGGTGGTGGACGGCCCGTCGATGGCCACCGCACCCGAATCCGGCGTGATCAGAGTCGCCGCGACGGCCAGCAGGCTGGACTTGCCGGACCCGGACGGGCCGACCACCGCGGTCAGGCTTCCGGCCGGGACTTGGAGGCTGACGCGGTCGAGCGCGGTCAGCTGGGAATCCCCGTCGGGGTAGGTGAGGGTGATGTCGTTCAGTTCGAGGCTCATCGGGCGCTCCCCAGGGCGGTCAGCGGGTCGACGGACGTGATGCTGCGGATGGACAGGGCGGCCCCGAGCGCGCCGAGCGCGATCATCACCGCGGCGGGCACCAGCACGGTGGCGGGCGTGAGGGTGAACGGCACGGCCGAGCCGGCGACCAGCGCACCGAGTCCCGCCGCGATGCCGGTGCTGATCAGGGTTCCGCCGGTGAGCAGCACGACGGCCTGCCCGAGCGCGTCCTTGAGCAGCGAGCCGGTCGAGGCGCCCAGCGCCTTGAGGACGGCGACGTCGCCGCTGCGCTGGATGGTCCACACGGTGAAGAACGCGCCGATGACCAGGGCCGAGATCACGAAGAGGAACCCGCGCATGAGCTGCAGGGAGCCGTTCTCCGACGAGTAGGAACCGATCGCCGTCAGCGAGTCGGCCTTCGTCACCGTCGTGGTTCCCGCGGCCTCGTCCAGCGCGGCCAGATCGGTGCCGGGTGCGGCGGTCACGGCGATCACGGTGGCGGTCGGACCGTCGCCGCGGTCGGTGGGCGGGGCGGTCTTCTGCCAGGTGTTCAGGCTGGTCCAGATCACCGGGGTGTGGCTGAACGAGTCGTCACCGCTGACCGAGGCGGCCACCAGCTCCTGCCCGGCGAGGGTGAACCTCTGGCCCGCGGACACGCGAGCTCTTCGGCGGCGGTGGTCGACAGGACCGCGGTCCTGTCGCCGATCTTGCTGCTCTCGGGGGCGAGCGCCGAGCCGGGCTCGACGCCGAACGCCGACACCCCGGTGCTCTTGACCCCGGCGGTGGCCTTGGTGGTGGTGATGCCCAGCGGCTCGGCGCTGGTCACACCGGGTGCCTCGGCCAGCCGCCGCCACTGCTGCTCGGTGACGGTGGAGTTGGCGTAGGACAGGTCCTCGCCGCTGCTGGGCTCGTCGAAGGCGATCCGCTCCGCCGGCAGCGACGTGATCGCGGAGATGTTCTGCTGACCCAGTCCGGCGGTCAAACCGGACAGCAGGCCGACGAGCAGGGTCATCAGGATGATGACGACGCCCATGAGGGCGAACCGTCCTTTGGCGAACTTCAGGTCTCTCCAGGCGACGAACACGGTTTCCGCCTGTCCTTTCGTTGGGTCTGCGAGGTACACGTCGACTCTCGCCGTCGACCCCGTGCGCGGGCAGCTGGCGCAGGACAGCACTCGCCGCATCGAAGGTCGTCACCCCGCTTGTCACTTTCGACAGAGGTCCCGCGTTCTGCCGCGCTCTAGACTTGACGGACTGTGACCACGATCGTTCCGGCCCGCGCTCCCGCTCTCCGGGCGCTGACCCTGTGCCTGCACCTGCTGGTGCTCGGCCTGCTCGTCCTGGCCGTCGGCCGGGCGCTGGCCGGCGATCGGCCGCACACCGGGCTCGTCATCGCCGCCGCGGTCACCTGCGGCCTGGTCTACGCGGCCGGGCCCGTGGTGCCCCGGGTGCGCAGGGCCCGTCCGTGACCGATGCCGAGATCCGCTTGCTCCTGGCCGATGACCATCCCGTCGTGCGAGCCGGACTGCGCGCCGTGCTCGAAACCGAGGACGGCATGACCGTCGTGGGCGAAGCCGCCACGGCCGAAGAAGCCGTCAGGATCGCCGCTGACGGCGGTGTCGACGTGGTCCTGATGGACCTGCAGTTCCGCGACGGGATGAACGGCGCCGAAGCGACCGCCGCCATCACCGGCAAGCCCGGCGCGCCCCACGTCCTGATCGTCACCACCTACGACACCGACGCCGACACGCTGCCCGCCATCGAGGCGGGCGCCACCGGCTACCTCCTCAAGGACGCCCCGCCCGAAGAGCTCGCGGCAGCCGTGCGCACCGCCGCTGCCGGGCGCACCACTCTCGCCCCGGCGGTCGCGGACCGGCTGATGAACCGGCTCCGCGTTCCCGGAACGACGCTGACCAAGCGCGAAACCGAGGTCCTCACCCTGGTCGCCGACGGCCTGTCCAACCAGGCCATCGGCCGCCGCCTCTACCTCACCGAGGGGACCATCAAATCCCACCTGGCCCGCATCTACACCAAGCTCGGAGTCGACTCCCGCACCGCCGCGATCGCCTCCGCGACCCGACTCGGGTTGATCCGCCGCTGACGCGAAGGGTTTTCCGACGTCGTTGCGGCCTGAAGCGATGACCGTGACACGGCCGTGTGAATTGCACACCGTACGAGCACGGACGGGTGATCTCCGGTGGCTGTGCGCGACAGGGGTGGTTAGAACGTTCGGCAGCCGATCATTTCACTCTTCAGGAGACCTAGGAGTGTTTCGTGCCGAAGTCAAGACACCGGGCGCCCACCGCCTGCTTGCGCCAATGGATCGTCTGGGGAGTGGCAGCGTTGCTGGTCGCCGCCGCGTTCGCCTTCATGTCACCGCTCGGCGGCGGAACTGTGCCCCTCGTGTGGACCTTCCTGCTCGTCCTGCTGTGCTTCGCGACGGGTTCGCTGGCCAACGCGATGTTCCTGTCCCGACCGCTGCGGCAGGGAGGGCACATGGTCTTCCCCGCGATCCGCGAGCCCGAGGCGATCGAGCAGGCCCCGGCCGAGCCGATGAAGTCCCTGCCCGCCTCGGCGGCCCCCCGCACCACGCGGTCCGAGGACGACGCTCCGGCTTTCACGTCCTTCAGCGAGAACGAGGGCACCCTTGAGGTCACGGTGCTGATCTCCGGCAACGACGGGTCGGATCAGGCCGGCGGCGAACTCGCCGGTGTCGGACTCGCCGACCTCAGCGAGGAGTACGTCGTCGAAGGCATCCCGGTCCAGAAGACCGGCGAGGACGTCGCCGAGCCGGAAACCTTTGCGGAGGAAGGAAGTTCGGGCCCCTACCCGGGTGCGGTGAAGGCGAAGCCGAACGGCCAGTCCCCGCGCGCCGGCTACCGGATCAAGGGCAACACCCGGTCCAAGCGCTACCACACGATGCAGTCCCCCTACTACGAGCGCACCAAGGCCAGCGTCTGGTTCCGCTCCGCAGCGGACGCGGAACGAGCCGGCTTCTCAGCCTGGAACGCCAGAACGAAGAACTCCCTCTGACCCCCGGGCAATTCCTCAACGACGCCGGGGGAGTGGAAAGCGGTGGTGTTCACCGATGTTCAGCGATCACGGGTGCGGGGTCAGCGCTCGTCTTCGGTGGCTCCTGACGGGTAACCGCTGTTCTCCTTCCAGAGCTTGGGGCGCTGGCTGCCGGCGAACTCGTGGACGTACCCGCATCGGGCGCAGATCAGTCCGGTCGCTGACTGGTTCGCCCACGCGAGGTTCATCAGCTCGGCGCCCGTGGAGTTCAACTTGATCTCGCGGGACCAGAACAGCTCGTGCCCGCACACCAGGCATCGGAACGCTGGGCCCAGCACGGTGGCGAGCTTGGGTTTGAAGACGGCCATGACAACTGATCATGCCAGCCCCACGAGCCGACCAACAGCAGCCGACGGCTCCGGCTACCAAGCATTCCCGCCGGTGAGCTGTGCAAGTTCGGCCTTCGGCCGTCCCAGTGCGGACGGTCCAGCCGGGTCCGGTGGGGCGGGTTTGGTCAGCGCCTGTTCGAGGTCGTGTCCGGTTTACACCGCTGGAGATCGCGCAACTTCCACCAGGGCACTGCTGATGTCGTGTCGACCTGATCCGCGGGACGTCCTTCAGCACTGCTGCGAGGTCGATGGGTGCCGCAGCGGGGCTCCGACGGCGTGCAGGTGCCGCAGCACCAGGGCGTAGGAGCGGAAGAGGCCGCACTGGCTGTACGAGACTCCGCGACTGGTGCAGAAGTGGTTCACCAGCTGCTGGGCGTGGCGCAGGTTCGGTCGCGGCATGCTGGGGAAGAGGTGGTGTTCGATCTGGTAGTTCAGGCCACCGAGCAGGAAGTCCACGAACCGGCCACCGCGGACGTTGCGCGAGGTGAGGACCTGCTTGCGCAGGTAGTCCAGCTTCTGTCCTGCCGACAGCGTGGGCATGCCCTTGTGGTTGGGCGCGAAGGCGCAGCCCATGTACACGCCCCACAACCCCTGGTGCACCGCGATGAACACCAGCGCCTTGACCGGTGACAGCACCAGGAACACCACGGCCAGGTAGGCCACCACGTGCGCGGCGAGCAGAGCGGCTTCCACCCCGTTCGCCTTCACCTCCCGCTTCACCACGGCCCGGATGCTGTGGACGTGCAGGAGGAACCCCTCCAGCAGCAGGAGGGGGAAGAACAAGAACGCCTGGTACTTGGCCATCCACCGGAAGACGCCCCGTTTGGTGCGGGACTGCTCGGCGGAGAACGCCAGCGCCGGGATCTCGAGGTCGGGGTCGGCGTCCTCGTGGTTCGGGTTGTTGTGGTGAAGCCGGTGCTTGCCGACCCACCAGCCGTAACTGATCCCCGTCATGCAACCGTGGATGAGCCCCACCAGGTCGTTGGCCCGCCGGGAGCGAAAGATCTGGCGATGTCCGGCGTCGTGTCCGACGAAGGCCAGCTGGGTGAACACTCCCGCGAGCACCGCCGCCGTGAAGACCTGCCACCAGGAATCACCCAGCACGACGAACATCACCGCGCCGACCGCCAACATCACGCCGTTGCCCGCCATCTTCGCCGCGTAGTAAGTGCGCCGAAGATCCAGCAAACCACGTTGTTTGACCAATCGGACGAGCTCGGAGAAGTCGCTGCCGCGACCCGAGCCCGCACCGCCCGGTTCTCCCGCGGTCTGCGGGACGTTCCCCGATCCGGGCCGCCGCGGCCCACCAGCAGCGGGCACTGCATCGGAATTCATGATCTCCCCCCACCACTCCTCAGGCGCGTGCTGCCGAAGCAACCTCAGTGGTGTGCTCCGAGACTAGCGCCGGTGAGGGGTCGACGCAGGCACCTGCTCCTTCGCGGAAAACACCGAAAACCGCGAGCACACCGTCACCTCTGCCCACACCCACCACAGAAATGTCGTCGGTGACCGATGTCGCCGGACTAGAATCGGATCAGCAGGGGCATCATCCGTCAGCAGGTATGGCATCCAGTCACCAAGAGCTCACCTGCGATGAAGGGGAGTGCGGCATGAAGCACCCCGAGGAGTACGCGCAATCGGCCGAGCAATGCCTGCAGCAGGCCAAGGAGCACTCGACCGATGAGATCCGGCAGGCCCGCCTGACCGAGGCCGCGATATGGGCCCAACTCGCTCAGGCCGCCGCAGCGGTCTACGCCAGCAACCGCCGCGAAGGCGGTGAACGGGCCTGACCGACCCGTTCCCGCGAACGTCCCGACGCTTTCTTCTGCGTCGGACCTGCTGGTTGGCATCACAATTCCGGATGGCTACTCGACGCGCGCCGGTGCCGCCGATTGTTGATCCTCTTCGTCAGGCAGGTGGACGTCGTTGACCGCGATGTTGACCTCGACCACCTCCAGGCCGGTCATGCGCTGCACTGCTGTGATGACGTTGCTGCGGACCGCCTGCGCGAGATCCATCAGCGCAGCACCGTGCTCCGCCACGAGCTCGATATCGATGGCCGCCTGCGTTTCGCCGACTTCCACGACCACTCCGGAGGTTCGCGAGGCGCTCGCGCCTGGAATCCGTTCCCGGATCGCGCCGAACGCGCGCTCCATGCCACCGCCGACGGCGTAGACGCCGAAGACCTCCTCGGTGGTGATGCGTGCGATCTGCTGCACCACCGTCGGGGCGATCGTTGTTCGTCCCCGTTGGTCTTGTCTCGCCGGTGCGGACTCACGGCGATGGGCAGTCGGCGCCCCGCCGGCAGCAGTGGTGGACCAACCGGACTCGTCGCTGTCGATTTCCGTGCTTCGCGTTTCCCCAGGCCGCTCGACCACCGCCACCACGTCCCGTCCTCTACCGAGGTTCGATGTCACATCCATTAGAGGCGTGAGCAGCACTGCGCGCATCGACCTCACTCGGACGAGCGACATGCGGAGCATCGGCATTCCTGCGCGATCCGTGCGATCAAGCGCTGCGGTGTGCGCGTAGCCGGTGGAGGTGGTGTGCTGGTGGCGGCTGTTCTCGTTGAGGTCGCTCGGGGCCGGTGTGAATCCGTCGCGCCTTCGGATGGCAGGCTCACCGGAGATGGGCTGATACTGCGGTGGAGGGGAGTACTTCCCAAGCGCCTGCCTGGTCAGGACGGACATTCGCTGGTGTCCCCGGGCGGCCGCCCCGCGCGGGCGAAGGAGACCTCGGACGTGATGATGTTCGAGGGAGACTCAGGTGTTCGTTCTCGCCGCTTCGTCGGATTCGATCGGCTCGCCCTTGTTGTGGGGCTCGAGCATCGTCGGACTGGTCGTCCTGGTGGTCGCCGACTTCATGGTCACCCGCCGCCCGCACGCGGTCTCGATGCGTGAGGCCGTGGGCTGGTCGGTCTTCTACCTCGCGCTGCCGCTGGTGTTCGCCGTGGCGCTGTGGGCGGCATTCGGCGGTGTTCAGGCGGTGGAGTTCATCACCGGCTTCGTGGTGGAGAAGTCCTTGTCCGTGGACAACCTGTTCGTGTTCATGCTGTTGCTGGCCGGCTTCGCCGTACCGGCGGATGTGCAGCAGCGCGTGCTCCTCTTCGGCATCGTCGGCGCGCTGGTGCTGCGCGGTATCTTCATCGCCGCCGGTGCTGCCCTGCTGCAGGCCGGTACATGGGCGTTCCTGGTGTTCGGCGGAATTCTCTTCGTCACCGCCGTCAAGATCATGCACGAAGCGCTCACCGGGGCCGAGTACGCACGCGACGTGTCGCAAATGCGCTCGGTGCGACTCCTGCGGTGGGCGATGCCGGTCACCGATGATTACCGCGGCACCCGGTTGACGGTCCGCGAGGGCGGACGGCGAGCCCTGACCCCGTTCACGATCGTGGTCGTCGCGGTGTTCGCCACCGATGTGGTCTTCGCCGTCGATTCGGTTCCCGCGGTCTACGGGGTCACCGATGACCCGTACCTGGTGTTCGCCACCAACGCGTTCGCCCTGCTGGGTCTGCGCGCGCTGTACTTCGTGCTCCACGCCGCCCTGGCCAAGCTCACCTACCTCAACCACGGCCTCGCGATCATCCTCGCGTTCATCGGCGCAAAACTGGTGCTGCACTGGGCTCACGGAATCTGGCCCGCAGTACCCGACATCCCGACCCCGATCTCCCTCGGCGTCATCGTGGTGATCTTGGCGATCGTCACGCTGGCGAGCCTGCGGTCCCGCAGCGACTCTGAAAAACCCACCCCCGGGAGCTGACCGTGCTCACCGAAACCCTCATCGAATTCGGCACGACCGCACTCGTTCTGGCGGCGCTGGTGATCACCTGCGCCGTCCTTTCGGACACCCGCCCGCCAAGGAGGCCTCACAGGTAACGCGCACACCTCCTGTTCGTGATCCCGATGTCAGGAAGCGGGGGAGCGCGGAGGTCGAACATCGGCGACCAGAGCGATGGCGATCATCGAAACGCCTCACGCCCTGCGGGTGGGAAGAGCAACCCGGTTCGGTGTGCTCGCCCACCCGCCCTCGCGTGCGTGGCTCCAGCGCGTCGGGCATCGAGAAGATTCAGGTTCGGCCTGCCCGTTCACGCCGCCAGGAGGCCGATTCCCAGGGTGACCACGCCTGCGCCGAGCGAGAGCGAGCCCAACCAGACCAGCCAGATCAACCTGTTCGGCCGCGTCACCTCGCCGCGTCCCATCGACGAGAAGAAGAACCCGGCGGAGATGAGCGCGGCCGACGCCGGGACTCCGATCCGGGCGATCCACCCCCACACGCCCTGCAGGCCGGCCAGGTCGGTGAGCACCAGCGTCACCAGGCCCAACGTGACGAGCGCGCCGGCGTGCGCGTGACCGGCCCGCGCGAAGTCCTTCTGGAACGTGGTCATCGGCACCTTGCCGCGGACGATCTGGGTCATGAACCACCCGCCGAACTCGATCCCCACGACTGTCAGCAGCACGGATCCGGCGATGTATCTGGACGCGTCGGTGAGTTCCAGGCCTTGCACGGCCGCTCCTCAGGGTTGGTGACAGCGTTGCGCGGCTGGGAGCCGCCTCGCGCCGTCGGGCGATTCTGTAACAGCTTTATGTAACAACGTTTCGATTGTTTGGTCAACACGTGCAGCCTCTTTGGGACGTGCAGAGGTGGAGCGGAGGCAGCGTTGCGAAACGGTGTTGGGTTAAAGTCCTGCTGATGGGACGGAAGAAGGTGTACGACGAGACGCTCCGCCTGCGGTTGCTCGACCGCGCGGGTGAGCTCCTGACCGAGGGCGGGAGCGACGCCCTCAGCCTGCGCGATCTCGCCGAGTCCGCAGGGACCTCGACCAGTGCGGTGTACTCGCTGTTCGGTGGCAAACCCGATCTGCTGCGCGCGCTCTACATCGAGGGGTTTCGCCGCTTGGGCCGACGACTTCGATCCGTGGCTCCGGACCCCGACCCGGTCGAGGAGCTCGTGCAGCTGGCTCACGCGTACCGCACCAGCGCGCTGGCCGACCCGAACTACTACCGGGCCATCTTCGGTCGTGGTCACGACGACCAGGACCAGGAGCTCGCCACCGCGGGCGCCGGTGCCTTCGGGCCGCTGCTGGAGGCCGTGCAACGCGGAATCAGCGCGGGCGAGCTCGTCGACGAGGACCCCATGGCGATCGCCTCGGCGTTGTGGGCGCTGGTGCACGGTCTCGTCACCCTGGAGCTGAGCGACTTGCTCCGGCACGGGGCGGAGGGCTTCGATTACGCCGCACGAGCGGCGCTGCGCGGATGGCGGGCGGAAACCGCCTCGCGATGAGCCGAGAGCGGGATGCCCGTCGCGCGGCGCGATGCCGGTGACGACGATGTGCCAAGGGTGACCTGGCAGGTCGGGTTCTTCGCGAGGAACGGGTTGTTGGGGTTCAGTCGTGGTCCGCGGTGCCGGTCAGGTGGTGGTCGGCGGCTTCCACGGCCTCGGCCAGCAGGCGGCGGACGTGCCCGCCCCTCGCCGCGTAGACAGCTCGACGTCCGTCCCGTCTCAGCGTGACGAGACCTGCCAAGCGCAGCTTCGCCAAGTGCTGCGAGACGGCGGGGCGAGCGGCGCCGATCTTGTTGGCCAGGCTGGTCACGTCGTGCTCGGATCCGCACAGCAGCCACAGCACCCGCACGCGGGTCGGGTCGGACAACATCCTGAACGCGGTCGCGGCCGCCTCGACGTGGTCCGGGTCGGGTAGGTCCCGCCACCTCTCCGCAGCGGAGTCCTCGCGTGCGTACATGAGCACGCATGGTGCCGCACGTCCGATGGGCAGGGCAATCCGAGCGCTGGTCTCCTAGCCCAGGCCGGCTGTTGTTCGGTGGTGGCGGAGGATGTCGTGCTCGGAGTCGCCGTGCCGTCCGTGCGGGTGGGCGTGGATGAGCGCCCGGGACAGGCGGGGCAGCGCGTGGAGCAGGCGGTGCTCGGCGTCGTGGGCGATGGTGTGCGCCTGGGACAGCGTGAGGTCGTGGTCGACGTCGAGCTCGGCTTCCGCGGTGAGGGAGTGGCCGACCCAGCGCATGCGGACCGCGGCGACCGCCCGGACGCCGTCGGTGCCGGAGAGGGTCGACTCGGCCTGGTCGATGAGCTGCGGATCGATCGCGTCGAGCAGCCGGGCGAAGACCTCCTTGGCCGCGCCCCACAGGACCGACGCGATCGCCGCCGTGATCGCCAGGCCGACGACCGGATCGGCCCACTGCCAGCCGATCCACGCGCCACCGGCGGACAGGAGGACTGCCAGGCTCGTGAACCCGTCGGTGCGCGCGTGCAGCCCGTCGGCGACGAGGGCGGCGGAGCCGATCCTGCGACCGACGGTGATCCGGTAGCGGGCCACGATCTCGTTGCCGGCGAATCCGATCAGCCCGGCCGCGGCCACCCAGCCGATGTTGCTCATCTCCCGGGGCTCGATCAAGCGGTGGAGCGCCTCCCAGCCGGCGTACGCGGCCGAGGCCGCCATGATCACCAGGATGATGAGGCCGGCGATGTCCTCGGCGCGCCCGAGCCCGTAGGTGAATCGTCGAGTCGCCGCGCGGCGTCCCAGCGCGAACGCGACCGCCAGGGGGACCGCGGTCAGCGCATCCGCGAAGTTGTGCAGGGTGTCGCCCAGCAACGCGACCGACCCGGTGAAGCTGACGATGACCACCTGGAAGACGGCGGTGATCATCAAACCCGCGAAGGAGATCCACAGCGCTCGCATGCCCTGCCTGCTGGCTTCGAGGGTGCTGTCGACGATCTCGGTGCTGTCGTGGCTGTGCGGCGTGACCGCGTGCTTGAGCTGGGCCCACAGCCGCGACCGCCGCGTTCCCCCGTGGCCGTGCCCGTGGTCGTGAGTGGGGGAAGGCTGACTCATCGCGACTCCTACCTCGTGGCGGGTAGCCCCACGATATGTGCTCACGTGCGCACGCGACAACGTCGCAGCTGCGCATCCGAGGCAACTGAGAAGGAGAAGCGCTCGCCAGGAGGTGGCCGAATTCTGGTTCCCCCCGCGACGATTCCGGTACGCGCTCACCTGCCGGAGGCGAGGGCCCGCGTTTCCGCGCGGGCCCTCGGTCCGGGTGGCGCGCCGGGGATTCAGGCGCGCTTGAAGAACTCGATCAGTGACGTCGCGATGTGCTTGCCCTCGGTGAGGCCGGTTGCTGATCGGATCACGATGCGGACCCGCGTGACGTCGCTGGCTCCGATGTTGATCTGCTCCTGGGCCGGTTGGTCGGCGAGGTCGGCGTGCACGGTCCGGGTCCGGCCGTTGGCGCTGGTGACGATGATGTCCAGTTTCGTCGGCCTGGCCTGCGTGGCGAACGCGTCCGGCTTCGTCGACGGGCCGATGTGCACGAGCATGCCCACCAGCCGGAAGGGCCGGTCGAACTGGAAGTCGGCCCAGGCGCCGGGACCCGGTGCGCCCCAGTAGACGTCGGTGCGCACGTCGGCGACTACCGCGACGGCGACGTGGCGCGGGCGCTGGCGCACGGCGGCCGGGTGAACATCCGCATCCCCGAGCTGTCCCGGGGAGGTGCCGGGCGCTTCGAACTGGCGCAATGGCTGGGGATGACCGACGCGCAGGGCAACCTCACCGAGGAGGTCTTCGAGCGGAAGTACGCCACCCACCACATGTCCATCAGCGACGACCCCCTCAGTGGTGAGGGCGCTTTCAAGGAGCGCGGCGGGGCGCTGGCCGCGCTCCGCAACAAGAGGCCGTTCGGCTCGAAGGACGAGAAGGTGCGGCTGGCGGGCGAGGACGTGGCCATGGGCGGCATGGGCAGCCTCGACTGCAACGGTGATGTGATCATGCCCAACGGCGCGCACGGCCACCTGCTGCTGATCTACACCCCGCCGCGGTTGGGCAGGGCGGGCGCGCTGGAAGTCGGGCTGGAGACGCTCGCGCCCGAGAACGAGAACAGCCCCGTCGGGTACGTGCACAACTGGCGCTCGACGGAAGCCACCAGCAACCCGGAGTCCAGCGCGCACGGCCACAAGCGCGACAAGATCGGCGCGGGCAATCTGCGGGAGAACCAGCGCTACGTCAACCTCGCCGAGTTCCCCCAGTCGTGGGCGAAGTTCCTGCGCGATGTGGAGCGGGATCACAACGCGCTGATGAGCGCGGCCCGGAACCAGGACGAGGAACGAGAGCTGGTGTCACGCCTCGTCGGCCCCCGCGGCGAAGGCAGGTTCCCACCCGAACCGGAGATGGTCTGAAGCCGATCCCGGTGGGTCCTCCCGTGATCGCACCGCCCGTCCGCGCGCAGGAGCTGCTCCGCGCCCACACCGCCCAGCTGCTCATCAGCTGCGCTCCCGACGAGCCCAGCGGCGCGGGTCGGGGCATCGTGGATGGCGCATGACCGGCTGGTGAACCGCCGACGCCACAGCGACTTCAGGGAGTGATCGACATGGCAGGCGAGACGCCCCAGCGGGCTGACGACCACCTGCTCACGCCGGACAACGCCGTGCTGGTGCTCATCGACTACCAGCCCGAGCAGGTCGGCACCGTCCGCTCGATCGGGCACGACGAGATGATGCTCAACATCACCGCCGTGGCCCGGGCGGCACGGGCCTACGAGCTGCCGGTGGTCCTGAGCACCGTCGGTGTCGAGCTCGGCGTCAACACCGGCACCATCGCGGAGCTGCGCGACGCGTTGCCCGCCACGAAGGAGATCGACCGGACCACGCTGAACTCCTGAGAGGACGCGGACTTCCGCGCCGCGGTGGAGGCGACCGGCCGGAAGAAGATCATCATGACCGGCTTGTGGACCGAGGTGTGCGTGGCGTTCCCGACGCTGGACCTGCTCCGCGAGGGCTACGAGGTCTACCCGGTGGAGGACGCGATCGGTGGCATCAGCCGCAGCGCCCACGAGCAGGCCATGGTCCGGATGACCAACGCGGGCGCCCAACCGGTGACCGCCATCTCCCTGGTCGCCGAACTGCAGCGCGACTGGGGCAGACCGGACGCCGACAAGCTCCGAGGAATCGTGCGCTGGTACTTTCCGAAGCTCGACGAGCTCGGCACGACCCGCTGACGACCGACCGCCCGCGCCGAAGCGGAACCTTCCCCGCCCCATCCGCGCGATGTGCGCTCCGGACCGGGGGCGGATGCGGTGCGCGGCGCACGAAAGTATCAGCATCAGGCGGTTTATCCGTCTAGTTCGGTTCGCCGTGCCGACATAGCTTGTGGACATCAGGCACCTCTGACGAGCGTTTCCCCCCCCCCCTCGTCGGGTGCTGCCCAATCGGTGTCCACAAAGGAGTGACTCCCGCATGTTCGGCATGCCGCGGCGCCTGCTGTTCGGCTACCTCGCCCTCGCCGTGTTCATGACCGGTGATGGTTTCGAGCTCACCTTCTTGTCCCGCTTCCTCGTCGAGAGCGGTTTCACGCCCACCCAGGCAGGGCTCGTCTTCACCGTGTACGGGCTGGTGGTCGCCTTCTCGGCGTGGACCACCGGTGTGCTGGCCGAGGTCGTCGGCGCCCGGCGCCTGATGGTGCTCGGCGGCGTCCTGTGGATGGTCCTGCACGCCCTGTTCCTGACGGTGGGACTGCAGAGCGTGATCGGCACGATCCTGATCTACAGCCTGCGCGGGGTGGCGTACCCGCTGTTCATGTACTCGTTCGTGGTGCTCATCGCGCAGTCGGTCCACCCCAGCCGCCTGGCCTCGGCGATGGGCTGGTTCTGGGCCTCGTTCTCGCTGGGCATCGGCGTCATGGGCGCCTACGTGCCGAGCCTGCTGGTCCCCGTGATCGGCGAGTACGCCACGCTGTGGGCCTCGCTGATCTTCGTCGCGGCCGGAACGGCCATGTGCGCCTTCCTCGTCCCCGGTGCCCCGCCGGAGGCGGACCGCTCGCGGGAGCTCGCCCGCGAGGGCCGGACCCGGGAGCTGCTGCGCGGGGTGACGATCCTGGTCGAGAACCGGCAGATCGCGCTGTCGGTGGTCATCCGGGTGCTGTGCAACCTGACGCTCTACGCCTTCCCGATGATGATGCCGCTCTACCTGACCACCGACGACGTCGGCGGGCAGGCGTGGTTCTCGCTGCCCGAGTGGATGACCCTGTGGGCGATCACGAACGCCATCACCATCGCCTCCAACATCATGTGGGGCCGGCTCGGGGACCGCTACGGCTGGATGCGCCAGATGCGCTGGTACGGCTTCGGCGGCATGGCGATCGCGACCCTGGCCTTCGCCTACTTCCCGGTGTGGTTCGGGGCCAGCTTCGCGCTGATGATCATCCCCGCCGTGCTCTTCGCGCTGTCGGTCACCGCGTTCGTGCCCATGGGCGCGATCTTCCCGGCGCTCGCGCCGGAGCACCGCGGGGCGGCGATCTCCGCCCACAACCTCGCCTCCGGGCTGACCACGTTCGCGGGCCCGGGCATTGCCACCGCGCTGCTGCCGGTGATCGGCCCGATCGGCGTGTGCTGGGCCTTCGCGGGCCTGATGGTGCTGGGCACCATCACCACCTTCTTCATCCACCCGCCCCAGCCGGGCATCACCACCGAGACCGGCCGGATGCTCCCGCGCCGCGAGCGCCTGGCCAACGCCGCCTGAGAGGACCTGCGACGATGAACCCCACGACCGTCCCCACCCCGCAGGAGAAGACGATGGACGCCGTCGTCCTCGAACGCCCGCACGAGATCCAGATCCGCCCGGTCCCCGGCCTGGGGCAGGTCGGCCCCGGTGACGTGCGCATCGGCGTGCACACCGTCGGCATCTGCGGCAGCGACGTCCACTACTACACCCACGGGCGGATCGGGCCCTACGTCGTCGAGGCGCCGATGGTGCTCGGCCACGAAGCCTCCGGCACCGTCCTGGAGGTCGGCGAGGGCGTGACCCACCTGGCCGTCGGCGACCGGGTGTGCATGGAGCCGGGCATCCCGAACCCGCGTTCCCGCGCCTCGCGCCTGGGCATGTACAACGTCGACCCCGACGTGCGGTTCTGGGCCACCCCGCCCGTGCACGGCTGCCTGCAGCCGGAGGTCCTGCACCCGGCCGACTTCACCTACAAGCTGCCCGACCAGCTGTCCCTGGAGGAGGGCGCGCTCATCGAGCCCTTCGCGGTGGCCGTCCACGCGGTGACCAAGGCGGGGATCTCGCCCGGTGACGTGGTCGCCGTCGCGGGTGCCGGGACCATCGGGGTGCTCACCGCCATCGCCGCCGCGGCCAGCGGTGCCTCCTGCGTGTACATCTCCGACGTCGCACCGGAGAAGTTCGCCAAGATCGAGGCGTACCCGACGATCCACCCCGTCGACGCCACCCGGCAGGACCTGGCCGAGGTGGTGCGCGAGGCCACCGACGGCTGGGGCGCGGACGTGGTGTTCGAGGCCAGCGGCAACCCGCGTGCCTTCGCCTCGTTGTGGGAGACCCCCGCACCGGGCGGAACGGTCGTGCTGGTGGGCATCCCGGTGGACCCGGTGCCGCTGGACGTCGCGGCCGCGCAAGCCCGGGAACTGCGCATCGAGACGGTGTTCCGCTACGCCAACGCCTACTCGCGAGCCATCGAGCTGGCGGCTTCGCCGTCGGTGGACCTGGGCGATCTGATCAGCGCCACCTACCCGGTGGAGGAGGCCGTCGCCGCCTTCGAGCGCGGCGCCGAGGCGCGACCGGACGACACCAAGATCCAGATCAGGGTGGCGGGAGCCTGACCGTGGGTGCCGCCGCGCGGAGCAGCACGGGCGAAACCGCTTCGCCCGTGCGGGAACTCGTGGTCCCGGACCCGTCGAGCTCCGTGCGGTGGCACCAGCACGACTGGCCCCACCCGCTGGCCCGCTGGCACCACCACCCCGAGGTCGAGGTCCACCTCGTCCGCGAGTCCTCCGGGACGATGATGATCGGTGACTACGTGGGTCCGTTCGGGCCCGGCAACCTGTGCCTCATCGGGTCCTTCCTCCCGCACAACTGGATCTCCCACCTCGACGACGACGAACCGGTGCGCAACCGCGACGCGGTCCTGCAGCTCGACCAGGACCGGTTCTTCGCCGCCGCCGAGAAGCTGCCGGAACTGGAATCACTGCGCCCGCTGCTGGACGACGCGGCGCGCGGCATCGAGTTCGGCGGCCGCTCGGCGGAGGAGGGCACGGCGGCCCTGGAAGCCGTGCAGGGCACCTTCGGCCTGCGGCGCCTGGCCGCGGTCACCGAGCTGCTGAGCGTGCTCGCCGAGTCGCCCGAGTCCGACCGCCACTACCTCGACAGCCACGGCGGTTCCTACCGCTTGGACGTCGAGGAGACCGAGCTGTTCAACCGGGCGCTGAACCACATCACCGACCACCTCGCGGACCGGTTGCTGCTCCGGGACGTGGCCGACGAGGTGGCGTTGAGCCGCGACGCCTTCTCCCGGTTGTTCTCCAAGGCCACCGGTGTCGGCTTCAGCCGCACCGTGAGCCGCATGCGCGTCACGGAGGCCTCCCGCCTGCTGCGCACGACCCGGCTGCCCGTCGCGGAGATCTGCTACCGGGTGGGCTTCACCAACCTGTCGAACTTCAACCGCCAGTTCCGCGCCGCGACCGGCACGACCCCGTCCCGCTACCGCCGGCTCAACCAGCACTGACCGAGCGGACCGCCGGGGTCAGCCGGAGAAGTAGCCGCCCCAGCCGTCCCGGTAGAAGCCGCGAATGTGCCTCTCGACGTGCTCCTGCGCCGCGGCGCCGTCGCCGGCTTCCAGCGCCTGGTAGATCGCGCGGTGATCGCTCCTGAGCCCGTCGGCGATCGGGTACCAGGCGTCGCCCAGGTCCCGGAAGGCGTTCAGCAGCGGCCGGCGCATGGATTCGCGGATCGCGATCGTCATGTCGGCGACGAGCCGGTTGCCGCCCGCTTCGGCGATCGCGACGTGGAAATCGGTGTCCAGCTCGTTGAAGCGCTCGCGGTCGCAGTCCGGGTCGTCCATGGCCGCGAGCAGCTCGCGCATCTCCTCCAGGTCGGCCGGAGTGGCGCGCTCGGCGGCGTGCCGGGCGCTCTCGCGCTCCAACATGACCCGCGCGTCCACGACGTGCTGGATGGGGAAGTTGGCCAGCGCCACGTGCAGGCGCAGCAGCCGGTTCAGGGCGCTGCTGGGCGTGGCGGCAACGGTCGTCCCCGCATCCGGTCCGGTGCCGACCGACATGCGCAGCACGCCCTGCGCCTCCAGCGCGCGGAACGCCTCGCGGACCGCGCCCCGGCTCACGCCCAGCATCTGCGCCAGGTCGCGCTCGGCGGGCAGCCGATCGCCCACCTTCAGCTGGCCGGTCACGATCTGCTCTTCGACCCGCTCGATCACGAGCTCGTAGGTCCGCGCTCGCGCCACCGGGCGCCACGATCCGCCCGCGTTCGGATCGTCGTCGATCTCGCTCCCGGCCATCGGTGCCCCCGAAACCTTTACATCCCGTTCTGAGGCTCTTAGGGTACAGCCACCTTATGGTCCGACCACATAAAGGTCGACATCGGCGGACTTGACTCAGAGAGGTGTCACGCCCGTGTACCAACCGGATCCAGCGCCGATCGGCGGAAGCCTGGTGCTCTCGGCCGTGCTGGCCGCCCTGCCCCTCGTCACCGTGTTCGTGCTGCTCGGCGCATTCCGCGTGAAGGCCCACTGGGCGGCCCTGTCCGGGCTCGCGGTAGCTCTTGCCGTGGCCGTTGCCGCCTACGGGATGCCGGTCGGCATGGCGTTGTCCTCAGCAGGACAAGGCGCCGCGTTCGGGCTGCTGCCGATCATGTGGATCGTCTTCACCGCGATCTGGCTCTACCAGCTCACGGTGACCAGCGGGCGCTTCGAGGACCTGCGCACGTGCTTCGGCATGATCTCCCCGGATCCGCGGATCCAGGCCGTGGTCATCGCGTTCTGCTTCGGCGGTCTGCTCGAAGCCCTCGCGGGGTTCGGCGCACCCGTGGCGATCACCGGCATGATGCTGGTCGCGATCGGATTCCCTCCGCTGCGCGCCGCCGTGACGGTCCTGCTCGCCAACACCGCGCCGGTCGCCTTCGGCGCCCTGGCCACCCCGATCATCACCGCCGGTGAGCTGACCGGGATCCCCTACGAGCACATCGGTGCCGTGGTAGGACGGCAGACCCCGGTGCTGGCGCTGGCCGTGCCGTTCCTGCTCGTCCTCATCGTCGACGGAAGTCGCGGTCTGCGGGAGACCTGGCAGGCAGCGGCGGCGACCGGCGTCGGTTTCGCCGTCGCCCAGTTCGTCTGCGCGAACTACATGTCGGTGCAGCTGACCGACATCGTGTCCTCCCTCGTCGGCGCCGTGGCGCTGGTGGTCCTCCTCCGCTTCTGGCAGCCCCGCGGCGGCGAAGCGGCGCACGAGCGCATCGGACGCGCGACGCCGACCGATGGTCCCAGCGGGGGAGCCTCCGCCACGCGGACGATCGTGGGGGAGCGGCAGCGGCTCAGCGCCGCCCGGACCGCGATGGCCCTGCTGCCCTACGTCCTCGTCGTGGTCGTGTTCTCGGTGGTCAAGCTGTGGGAGCCGCTGGGCGACGCGCTGGACGCCACGACCGTGAAGATCCCGTGGCCCGGGTTGCACGGCGAGCTGCTGACGACGTCCGGGGAGCCCTCCAGCACCACCGTTTTCAGCCTGAGCTGGCTGTCCTCGCCCGGAAGCCTGCTGCTGCTCTGCGGGTTCGGCGTCGTGGCCGCCTACCGGATCCCGTTGCGCGCCGCCCTCTCCGACCTGGTCGGCACCGCGAAGTCGCTGCGGTGGTCGGCGCTCGCGGTCGTGGGGGTGCTCGCCCTGGCCTACGTCATGAACCAGTCCGGGCAGACCACCACGATCGGTACCGCCATCGCCGGCGCGGGTGCGGCGTTCGTCTTCCTGTCCCCGGTGCTGGGCTGGATCGGCGTCGCGGTGACGGGATCGGACACCAGCGCCAACGCCCTGTTCGCGGGGTTGCAGCAGGTGGCCGCGCAGAAGGTGGGCGTGGACCCGGCCCTGCTGGTGGCCGCCAACACCTCCGGCGGTGTGATGGGCAAGATGGTCAGCCCGCAGAACCTGAGCATCGCGGCGAGCGCGGTCGGGCTGGTCAACCAGGAGGCGACGCTGCTGCGGGTGACGCTGAAGTGGAGCCTGGGACTGCTGCTGGCGCTCTGCGTCCTCGTCTTCCTGCAGGCAACCGTCCTGGCCTGGATGCTGCCGCAGTAAGAGCTGTTGAGGAATCGCTTTGCGTGGCGGTGCGGGTGGCGGAACCTGAGCGCCTTCGTGGTCTCCGTGCGCCGCTCCTTGAGTATGTCGATACGCGGCGTCCCGGCGTACTCGCCACGAAGGCGCTGAAGAACCCGCGGCGGTGCGGGTTTCTCGGGTGGTGGAAGAGGATTCGGCTCCGCCGCATTCTCGAACACCCCCTTGGCAGACCATCGATCGATGAAGAGAGGAAACCCTTGAGCGAGCGGCGAATTCCCCGCTGGTCAGAGCTGAAACCCCTCCTGCGACCGCGGCCCGTCGAGCTCGGCGGCACCCGGCGCAGGCTCTCCCGGGCGCACACGATCGCCGACCTCCGGCAGCTGGCGCGTCGCCGCACGCCGAAGGCGCCGTTCGACTACACCGACGGGGCCGCCGAGGAGGAGATCAGCCTGCGGCGGGCGCGGCAGGCGTTCCGCCAGGTCGAGTTCCACCCCGCCGTGCTCCGCGACGTCTCCGCGGTCGACCCGTCCGCGGAGATCCTCGGCGCGCGCTCGGCGCTGCCGTTCGCGTTCGCCCCGACCGGGTTCACGCGGATCATGCAGCACGAGGGCGAGCGGGCGGTGGCCCGCGTCGCCGAGCGGGCCGGCATCCCGTTCTCGCTGTCGACCATGGGCACGACGTCCATCGAGGACGTGGCCCGCACGGCGCCGAACGCGCGGAAGTGGTTCCAGCTCTACCTCTGGAAGGACCGCCGAGCCAGCGAGGACCTCGTCAACCGCGCGCTGGAAAGTAATTACGACACGCTGATCCTCACGGTCGACACCCCGGTCGCGGGCGCCCGGCACCGGGACGCGCGGAACGGGTTGACGATCCCGCCCGCGCTGTCCGCGCGCACCTTCGTGGACGGCGTGCTGCACCCGGCGTGGACCTTCAACCTGCTCACGACCGAGCCGCTGTCGTTCGCCTCGCTGTCCTCCTGGGACGGCACCGTCGCCGAGCTGATCAACACCATGTTCGACCCCACGGTGACCTTCGCCGATCTGGAGTGGCTGCGGGAGCTGTGGCCGCACGAGCTCGTGGTCAAGGGCGTGCAGAGCACGACCGACGCCCGCGACGTCGTCGCCGCCGGTGCGGACGCGGTGGTGCTGTCCAACCACGGCGGTCGCCAGCTGGACCGCGCTCCCACGCCGTTGAAGCTGCTCCCGCGGGTCGTCGACGAGCTCCAGGGACGCGCAGAGATTCTGCTGGACACCGGCGTCCTCAGCGGTGCCGACATCATCGCGGCCGTCGCCAACGGTGCGAGCGGCTGCCTGATCGGACGGGCCTTCCTCTACGGCCTGATGGCCGGTGGCGAGCGCGGGGTCGATCGCGCGGTGGAGATCCTGAGCTCCGAGATCACCCGCACCATGCAGCTGCTCGGCGTCAGCCGGATCACCGACCTCACACCGGAGCACGTCACCCTGCCCGCATGAGGACCCGGGGGCCTGAGCACTCGGTGCTCGGCCCCCGGCCGACATGCGCGAGGAGCGGCGCGCGGACGCTCCGCACCGCCGCGTGAAGCAGTGCCCGAACAGCTCCTAGTGCCGGACGATCTCGCGTTCGACGTGGTCGTGCAGCACCTGCCGCATCCGCTCGACGGAACGGCCGGGCCTGGCGGTGAGCACCTGGATTCCCAGGCCGTCGATCAGCGCGGTCAGCGGCACGGTGAGGTCCTCGGGGTCGGTGTCGCTGACGAACACGCCCTGCTGCTGGCCCTCCCGGATGGTGCGGGCGATCGTGTCGTGCCAGCGGGTGTAGGAATCCGAGTGCAGCACGCCCATCTCCGGGTTGCGCGCGCTCTCGTTCCACACCTGCAACCAGATGGACCACTCCAGCCGCAGCAGACCGGGTTTGGGCAGCTGCAGCTCGACGAGCCGCAGCAGCCGTTCGTGCGCGTCCTCGATGCTGTGCAGTTCGGCGACCTGCCGGTCGAACGCCTGCCGCACCGAGTGCCGCAGCGCCTCGGTGAGCAGGTCGTCCCTGCCGGGGAAGTGGTAGTGGATGGTCGCCGCGCTGACCCCGCACGCCTTGGCCACGTCGGAGATCCGCACCGCGTGGTAGCCGTGCTCGGCGATCAGGTGCCAGGCGGCGTCGAGGATCTGCTGGTGGCGCCCGGCCTCGCGCGCGTCGGTGGTGCGGGCCAGGACGGCCGAGCGCTGCGGGGCGGCGGCGACCGTGTCGGCCTCGTCGCTGCCGTTGATCAGCCAGTTCACCGTCACGTTGCCGACCTCGGCGATGCGGGTGAGCTCGGCGGGGGTGAAGCGCCTCGTGCCGGCCAGCGACTTCGACAGCTTGGTGGCGTCCAACCCGATCTGCTCGGCGAACGCGCGCTGGCTGCCCGGGTGGGCGCGCAGCACGTCCTTCACCCGGCCGCGCAACGGCGACTCCCTGTCCTCCACGACCCTGAACACTAACAGGCATTGCGACAATCGCAACGCGCGAGCTCGTCGCAACGCTGCGAGCAGCTGGTCGAAGCATCGCGCACCTCGAAGAATGCCAGTTGAAATGCTGTTATGGCGAACGACCCTTGACGGGACGGACAAAAGGGCTCAAGGTTTACGCCGTTGCGCAACTGACTCATCAGTCGAATCGCAACGCCCATCCGCTCGGAGAGCGCCTGCTGCCCGGCGTGGAACACACGCATCGGGCCACGGCTCGCTCCCGGCGGCCCGCGAGACACGGCACGACGAGGCGCGGCGCGGCACGACCCGGCCGGCAGGCGTCGGCCACGAACATGTGGAGGTGCTTCCGTCATCCCTGCGACAGGCGGAGAAGTTCGGATCGACAGACGGATCTTCTGGTTCTCGGTGCTGCTGGTGGCCGCGATCTGCGTCCCGGTCATGATCGCCCCGGAACGTGGTCAGCAGGCTCTCGACAGCGCGCTCGGTGTGCTGACCGGGAAGTTCGGGTGGCTCTATCTCTGGTTCGCCGCCGCGGTCGCGGGCTTCCTCGGGTGGCTGGCGTTCAGCCGCTACGGCCGGGTGAAGTTCGGCGGTCGCGACGACAGGCCAGAGTTCTCCACCCACAGCTGGCTGGCGATGATCTTCACCTCGGGCATCGGCGGTGGGATCATCTACTGGGGTGTCATCGAGTGGTCGTACTACTACGTCGAGCCGCCGATGGGCATCCAGCCCCGCAGCACCGAGGCGGCCGACTGGGCCGCCACCTACCCGCTGTTCCACTGGGGATTCACCGCGTGGGGCCTGTTCTGCTTGCCCGCCCTCGCGCTGGCCTACGTCTACCACGTGCGCAAGCAGCGGACCCTGCGGCTCAGCGACGCGTGCCGCGGAGTCATCGGTGACCGGGCCGACGGCTGGCTCGGCAGGCTCATCGACGTGCTGTTCATCTTCGGCCTGATCGGAGCCGCCGGCACCTCGCTGGGGCTGGAGGTCCCGCTGGTGTCCGAGGGCATCGCCTCGATGACCCCGTTGGAGAAGGGCACCCCGCTGGACATCGGGATCGTCGTGGTCTGGACGGCGCTGTTCGGCGTGAGCGTGTTCCTCGGGATGCAGAAGGGGCTCAAGCGCCTCGCCGACATCAACGTGTGGCTGGCGCTCGGGCTCGGGCTGTTCATCCTGGTGCTGGGCCCGACGGTGTTCCTGATCGACACCTTCACCCAGAGCTTCGGCATCCTGCTGCAGAACTTCGTGGAGATGAGCTTCTACACCGACCCGGTGGGCGGCTCCGGGTTCGAGGAGACCTGGACCATCTTCTACTGGGGCTGGTGGATCGCCTACGCGCCGTTCGTCGGCCTGTTCACCGCCAAGATCTCCAAGGGCCGCACGGTCCGCGGGCTGATCGGGGCGATGTGCCTCGCAGGCAGCGCCGGGTGCTGGCTGGCGTTCATGCTGCTGGGCAACACCTCGCTGTACTTCGAGCTCCACAAGATCGTGCCGGTCGCCGACATCGTGCAGAAGCAGGGCGACACGGCGGGCATCATCGCCACCCTGGCGCACCTGCCGTTCGGTTCGTTCGCGGTGGTGGCCTTCCTGCTGCTGATGGTGGTCTTCCTGGCCACGACGCTGGACTCCTCGGCCTACACCATGGCCGCGGTGGCGTCCAAGGACCTGCCGCAGGACGTGGAACCGACGAGGTGGCACCGCGTCTTCTGGGCGATCGTGCTGGCCGGGGTGTCGATCGTGCTGATGTACACCGGCGGTCTCGAAGCCCTGCAGACCTTGTCCATCATCACCGCGTTCCCGCTGATCTTCGTGCTGATGATCGTCGCGGTGTCGCTGATCAGATGGCTGCGAGCCGACTTCGCCGAGGGAGGGGTCGATCGCTCCCTCGTGATCGCCCCCACCGAGCGTGAAGACCCCGAGAAGGAACCCGTGACGGCGTCGACCTGACCACCCGGATCGGGACCGTCCTCACCCGGTGAGCGACGGTCCCGATCCCTGCTGAACGGGCGAGTGCGCTGCTCGCCTCACCGGCTCCCGTCCTGGGCGAGGGCGGGCTGGCCGCCGGTGGTCGGGTCGGGTTCTCCCGCGGCCGTTGAGCGTTCAGCGGAGGTCGGGTCCGCGAGGACCTGCCTGGCCCGGTCGATGTCGAGGTTCCGGTCCCACTTGGCGATGACCAGGGTGGCCACGGCGTTGCCGTAGAAGTTGACCAGGGCGCGGCATTCGGACATGAACTTGTCGATGCCGAAGATCAGCATGATGCCCGCGGCGGGAACGGTCCCGACGGTCGACAGCGTCGCGGTCAGGGCGATGAAGCCGCCGCCCGCAACGCCTGCGGCGCCCTTGGAGGTCAGCAGCATGACCGCGAGCAGCCCCAGTTGCTGGGTGATGCTCAACGGGGTGTTGGTGGCCTGCGCGATGTAGAGGGTGGCCAGCGACAGGTAGATCGCGGCGCCGTCGAGGTTGAAGCTGTAGCCGGTCGGGACGACGAGGCCGACGGTGGTGCGGTCGGCGCCCATGAACGTCATCTTGCGCATCAGGCCGGGCAGCGCGGGTTCGGCGGTGGAGGTGCCCAGCACCAGGAAGAACTCGTCCTTGAGGTAGCGGAACAGCTGGAAGATGTTAAGCCGGACGTAGGCGGCGAGGAATCCACCGAGGACGACCACCACGAACAGGATCGAGGTGATGTAGAACAGGGCGATCAGCGATCCGAGACTGGTCAGCGTGGACAGTCCGAACTTGCCGATGGCGTAGGCCATCGCGCCGAAGGCGCCGAGCGGCGCGGCCTTCATCACGAAGCTCAAGACCTTGAACACGACGTCGGTGAGCCGCTTGACGCCGGCGATGACGGGTTCGCCGACCGGCCCGACCGCCTTGATCGCGATGCCGAAGAGCACGGCCAGGAAGATGATCTGCAGGATGTCGCCTTCGACGAAGGCGCCGAAGAAGCTGTCCGGGACGATGTGGGTGAGGAACTCCCACCAGTGCTGCGACTCGCCGGATTCGATGTACTCCTGGGCCTTCCCGCTGGTCTGGATCGTCGACGGGTCGGCGTTGACGCCCTCGCCGAGGCGGACGACGTTGATCGCGACCAGCCCGATGACCATCGCGATGATCGTGCCGACCTGGAAGTAGGTCAGGGCTTTGAGCCCGGTCAGGCCGACCTTCTTCAGGTCCGCGACGCTGGCGATGCCGCCGATGATGGTGAGGAAGACGATCGGGCCGATGAGCATCTTCATGGCGTCGATGAAGGTCGTCCCGATGGGCTCCATCGCCTCACCGAGGTCGGGCCACCGCCAGCCGACGACGATGCCGATGACGATGGCGTGCAGGACCTGGACGTAGAGCTGCCGGTACCAGGGCTTGGTTCTCGGTTCCCCGTCGTCCGGCTCCGGCTGCTGTGCGGTCTGCGTCATTGCGTCTCCTGCACGTCGATCGTCGAGGCCCTGCGGGCGGGACCGGGCCGGTGAGGCGGTGATTCGGCTCGAAGCCGCTCACCCGGAAGGTGGCCATGACAGTGACCCGGTGCGCGGTGCGCCGTCCAACAGGGACTCGCTACCCGACGGATAGGTTTCACGAATGAATGCCGATTAAGCTGGGCTGATCCGAGTTCGCCGGCTCCCGAGGAAGGTGCGGATGGACGCGCGTCAGCTCGAGTACTTTGTGGCCATCGTCGACAACGACGGGTTCGGTCGTGCCGCGCAGAAGCTGCACATCGCGCAGCCGTCGCTGTCGCAGGCGGTCGCCGGCCTGGAACGCGAGCTCGGAGTGCGGCTGTTCCACCGGATCGGGCGCGGCGCGGTGCTCAGCGATGCGGGCAAGGAGCTGATCGGTCCGGCGCGCCAGGTCCTGCGCGACCTGCGCACGGCCAGATCCACGATGGACTCGCTGAAGGGCGTGCAGCGCGGCCGCGTCGAGCTGGTGACGATGCCGTCACCCGGCATCGAGCCGCTCAGCACGCTGACCCGCCTGTTCACCCAGCAGCACCCTGGCGTGATCGTCGGCGCGGACGCCGCCTTCACCCCGGAAGAGGTCGTGCAGAAGGTCCGGGACGGCGCTTGCGAACTCGGCCTGGTCGGAGCTCCCGGCAGCGTGATGGCCCCAGGCGTCGACGTGCTGCCGCTGGAATCGCAGAACTTCGTGGTGGTCGGCGCGGACGGCGCGGGCTTCCCGGAGGAGGACCCCGTGCCGAGAGCGGCGCTGGCGGGTGCCCGGCTGATCGCCTCGCCGCCCGGCAGCCAGATGCGCCGCATCGTGGACGAGATGCTCGCCTACGGCGAGGACCTGGAGATCGTGGCGGAGGTCGCCCACCGCACCTCGATCCTGCCGCTGGTGCTGCAGGGAGTCGGGCTCGCCGTGCTGCCCTCGGCCTGGGCGCCCCTGGCTCGCCGGGCCGGTGCCCGCGTCGCGCGCATCGACCCGCCGTCCCAGCTGCACGTCTCGCTGGTCAGCCGGTCCGCACCGCTGACGCCGGCGGCGCAGGCGTTCTTGACCGCGGCCCGCTCCTACGCGCCGAACGACTACCTGGAGCAGACGACATAGCCAACACCTATCAACCGGATCGGGAGCGCGTCTTGGACCTCGGCCGCGCGGCAGGATTCACTCGAAGCCGTACCGGACCATCCGCGCAGCAGGGAGTCACCCGATGTCAGCACAGCGCACGTTCACCATCGCCGCCATCCCCGCGGACGGTGTGGGTACCGAGGTGGTGGCCGCGGGCCGGGCCGTGTTGGACGCGCTGGCCGCCGGGTCGGGTGGCCGCTTCGCCTTCGACTGGACCGAGTTCCCGTGGGGCTGCGGGTACTACGAGAAGACCGGTCGCATGATGGACGAGGACGGTCTGGAGACGCTGCAGGACTTCGACGCGCTGTACTTCGGTGCGGTGGGCTGGCCGTCGGTGCCCGACCACGTCAGCTTGTGGGGGTTGCGGCTGCGGATCTGCCAGAGCTTCGATCAGTGGGCCAACGTCCGGCCGGTGCACTTCCACCCCGGGATCATCTCGCCGTTGCGCAAGGCCGAGGACACCTCGTTGGACTGGGTGGTGGTCCGGGAGAACAGCGAGGGCGAGTACGCCGGTCTCGGTGGCCGCAACCTCGCTGGTCGGGGGCCTGGCAATGAGGTGGCGTTGCAGACGGCGTTGTTCACGGAGAAGGGCTGCGAGCGGATCATGCGGTTCGCCTTCGACCTCGCGCGTGGGCGTGAGCGCAAGAAGGTGTCGTCGGTGACCAAGAGCAACGCCCAGCAGTACGGCATGGTGCTCTGGGACGAGGTCTTCGAGCGGGTGGCGGCTGATTACCCGGATGTGGAGACCGAGAGCGTGCTGGTGGATGCGATGTCGGCGAAGTTCGTCCTGCACCCGGAGGATCTGTCGGTGGTGGTGGCGTCGAACCTCAACGCCGACATCCTGTCCGACCTCGGTTCCGCGCTGGCGGGAAGTCTCGGGCTCGCTGCCAGCGCGAACCTCAACCCCGACCGCCGGTTCCCGTCGATGTTCGAGCCCGTGCACGGCTCTGCGCCTGACATCGCGGGTCGGGGCCTGGCCAACCCGATCGGGGCGATCGGCAGCGCCGCGCTCATGCTGGAGCACTTCGGCTTGACCGACGAGGCCACCCGGGTCCGGGAGGCGATCGAGGCCACCACCGCCTCGGGCCTGCTGACCCCCGACGTCGGCGGAACCGCCAAGACCGACGAGATCGTCGAAGCCATCCTCACCCACCTCGCCTGATCCCCTGGTGCCCACCCCGAGACCCGGATCGGGGTGGGCGCTCAGGCGGCCAGCGCTGCGAGCGCGCGCTCGATGTCGGCGGGTGTGTTGTGGACGTGCGGTGAGAGGCGGAGCCTGCCCGCGCGTTCGGCCGCGTCGACCCCTGCGACGTCCAGGCGGCGGAGCGCTCGCGCCACGGTGTCCGGAGGTTCCGGTTCGAGGAAGACGAGAGTGGAACGGCGCGAACCGGTTTCGGGGCTGCGCAGGGTCCACCCGTCGGGCAGGCCGGCGATGAGCTGGTCGATCAGCGCCTGGTCCTGCCGCTCGATCTGGTCGATCCCGTGATCCAGCAGCACGGACACGGCGCGGTGCCAGGCGGGGAAGACCGAGAGGTTCGCGGTGCAGAAGACGTCGTACGCGGCGGCGCCCAGGTCCTGGCGCAGGCCGTAGCGGCCGGGCGGGTTCGCGATCTCGTCGACCTGGGCGAGCCAGTACCCCTGCTCCTGGTCCAGCCTCCGCATGAGCGCCGGGTGCAGCCAGGCGAATCCCGTCGCGTAGGGGCCGCACAGCCACTTGTAACCGCAGCTCACCAGCGCATCCACGCCCAGGTCGTAGACGTCGGCGGGGCGGGCGCCGACCGCTTGAGAACCGTTGAGCACGAAGGTGACGTCCTCCCGCTGACGGCACACGTCGACCAGGGCGGTCACTTCCGCGGCATGACCGCTCAACGAGAACACCCAACTCGTGCACACGACTCGGGTGCGGTCGGTCAGCGCTTCGTCCAGGTCCTCCGGTTCGAGGGCGCCGGACGGCGCGGGAACGGTGCGCAGGCGCACTCCTCGGCGCTGCAAGGGCAGCCACGGGTAGATCGTGGCCGGGAAATCGCCTTCGACCAGCAGCACTTCGTCGCCGTCGCGCAGGGGCAGGCCGTGCGCGAGCAGGTTCAGACCGTAGGTGGTGCTGTTGCCGAGCACGATCTCGTCGCCACCGGCACCCACCAGCTCGCCGAGCGAGCTGCGCAGCGCGGCGGGCACCTGGAAGAACGCCTCGTCGGACATGCGGCGCGGGTCGAGCTTGGCCTCGATCGCCTCGCGCGCCGCCGCTGCCGCGACCAGCGGCATCGGTCCTTGGTGAGCCGTGTTGAGCCACGCGCGGTCGAGAGGCGCGAACTCTTCGGACAGCGGAGCGGCCACAGCCCCACCTACCCGTGCGGCTGCGGAGCCGAAACATGCCGCTCGTGGTCGGTGCCGGTCGGCGGTGCGAAGTGACTTATGGCCCTGGAGGGTTGGCGGGGTCCTGCGGAGCATCGGGCGGTGTTGAGTCCACCTGGACACGTGGCCGCGCCGCGTCGTTCCGCACCCGAGGAAGGAACTGCATGGGCACCATCACCACCACCGACGCCACGGAGATCTTCTACAAGGACTGGGGTTCGGGCAGGCCGATCGTGTTCAGCCACGGCTGGCCGCTCTCGGCCGACGACTGGGACGCCCAGATGCTGTTCTTCCTGGAACGCGGCTATCGGGTGATCGCCCACGACCGGCGCGGGCACGGACGCTCCAGCCAGACCGGCGACGGCCACGACATGGACCACTACGCCGACGACCTCGCCGCGGTGACAGCCCACCTCGACCTGGCGGACGCGATTCACGTGGGCCACTCGACCGGCGGCGGCGAAGTGGTCCGGTACCTGGCCAGGCACGGCGAGGCGCGGGTGTCCAAGGCGGCCATCATCAACGCGGTCCCACCGCTGATGGTCGCGACCGACGCCAACCCCGGCGGTCTTCCCCGGCAGGTGTTCGACGACTTGCAGGCGCAGCTGGCGGCCAACCGCTCGCAGTTCTACCGCGACCTCCCGTCGGGCCCCTTCTACGGGTTCAACCGGCCGGGTGCGGAACCCTCGGAAGCCCTCATCCAGAACTGGTGGCGCCAGGGCATGATGGGCGGGGCGAAGGCGCACCACGACGGCATCGTCGCCTTCTCCCAGACCGATTTCACCGATGATCTGACGAAGATCACCGTGCCGGTGCTGGTGATGCACACCGAGGACGACCAGATCGTGCCGTACGAGAACTCCGGGCCGCTGTCGGCGAAGCTGCTGAAGAACGCGACGCTGAAGACCTACCGGGGCCTCCCGCACGGCATGCCCACCACGCACGCGGAGACGATCAACGCCGACCTGCTGGCGTTCCTGACCGAGGACTCCTGAGAAACCTGCCCCGTTCCTCGATTCCGGCATCGGGGAGCGGGGCCAGGTCGGGCGTCGTCGGGTCGGCGCGGTCACCAGACGGTGTAGCCGCCGTCCACGACGAGGTCGGTTCCGGTGCAGTAGCTGCTGGCGTCGGAGGCGAGGAAGACCACCGCCGGGGCGATCTCGCCGGGCTCGGCGACGCGGTTCATGGGGGTGCCGTCGATCCAGGTCCGGCGCCACTCCTCGTTGCTCAAACCGCGTTTGGTCAGCTCGGTGCCGACGTAGCCGGGGGAGACGGAGTTGACCCGCACACCGCGAGCGGCCCACTCCCCGGCCAGGGACTTGGTGAGGTGGATGACGCCCGCCTTCGCGGCGTTGTAGGCGGACTGGGGCTGCGGGCGGTTGGAGATGTGGCCGCTCATGCTGCCGGTGTTGATGATGCTCCCGGACCCCTGCGCGAGCATCCGCTTGCCCGCGGCTCGGCAGCTGTAGAAAACGCCGTCGAGGTTCACCGACATCACGCGACGCCAATCGGCGGGGTCGAGGTCTTCGCTGGGGTGGTTGTGCACGATGCCGGCGTTGTTCACCGCGACGTCGACGGAACCGCCCGCGCTCACCACGTGCTCGAACGCGGCGTCCACGCTGTCGGGATCGGTGACGTCCGCGGCGACGAACTCGACGCCGTGGCGTTCGGCCGACGCCCTACCGGTGTCGGGGTTGACGTCGCAGATGAACACCCGAGCACCGGCGTCGCGGAGACCGAGCACGATGGCCTCGCCGATGCCCTGCGCGCCGCCGGTGACGATCGCGTTCCTGCCGTTGAGCGCGAACAGGTCGGTCATTTTCCCTCCCGGGGTGGATGGACGGTGACATCGCGGATCTGGTGCGCACCAGCGGGAAGCAGCTGATCACAGAACCTCGGCGTTCGCCTGGTAGAGGGGCTTGAGCGCGTCGTAGAGCGCGCGGTGCGCGGGGAAGATGCGGTCGTACTCCCGCGCGGGTCCCGGTTGCGGGACGAAGGTGCGCTCCACGCTCACGCCGGCCAGCGCCTCGTCGAAGTCGCTCCACGCGCCGGCACCGACGCCCGCGGCCAGCGCGGCACCGTAAGCGCCTCCCTCGGAGGAACCGGTCACCACGGCGATCTCCCGGTCGAGGACGTCGGCGAGCATCTGCAGCCACAGCGACTCGCTGGTCGCACCGCCGGAGGCGATGACGCGCTCGCAGTCGAGCCCGGCGTCACCGCACACCTCCAGGATCTCCCGCAGGTTCAGCAGCACCCCTTCCATCACGCTGCGCGCCAGGTGACCGACGTGGTGGATCGGCGTCAGACCCACCCAGCTGCCGGTCGCCTCCGGGGCGACGTGCGGCGACCGCTCACCGAGCAGGTAGGGCAGGAAGCGGAGGCCGTCGGAACCGGGGTCGACGGCTTTGGCGAGGCTGATGAGCCGGTCGAAGGAGATCGGATCGGTGGTGGTGGCGGGCGCGAGCGCGTCGCGCAACCACTGGAAGGCACCGCCTGCGCTGAGCGACACACCCATGCAGTGCCAGCGTCCCGGAGCGTTGCCGCAGGACACCTGGACCCGGCCTCCGGGGTTGTCCGGGCAGGAGGACGCGCCACCGGCCACGATCCCGGCCGTACCGAGGGTGAATCCCACGGCGCCCGCGTCGACGAGACCCATCGCGGTGGTCTGGATGACCGCGTCTCCGCCGCCGCCGAAGACCGGGGTGCCGGTGGGGACGTTCCACCGCTCGGTCAGTTCGGGTTTCACCCGCCCGGTCTGGTCGGTGGACTCCACGACGTCGGGCAGCAGCGAGCGGTCGATGTCGAGCAGCTGGAGCAGTTCGTCGGACCAGGCGCGGCGGGCCACGTCGAACAGGCCGGTGCCCGAGGCGTCGGAGACGTCGGTGGCGCACGTCCCGGTCATCAGCAGACGCAGGTAGTCCTTGGGGTTGAGGACGCGTGCCGTGCGGGCGAAGAGCTCGGGCTCGTTCTCCCGGAACCAGACGATCTTGCCGCCGGTGAAACCGGGCAGCATCCGGTTGCGGGTCATTCGCAGGAGCTCGTCGAGCCCGCCTGCCCGTTCGGTGATCCAGTCGCACTGCGGCGCGGCCCGCTGGTCGTTCCACAGGATCGCGTGCCGCAGCGGTTCGCCGGAGGCGTCGAGGGCGGTGAGCCCGTGCATCTGGCCGCACAGCCCGATCCCCGACACCTCCCGCCCGCCCCCGGGCAGCGACGCGGTCAGCGCCGTGATCGCCTCATCGGTGGCGCGCCACCACTCCGCCGGGTCCTGCTCGGCCCATCCCTGCCGGAGGTTGATCATGGCGTAGTCGCGGCTCTGCTTGGCGACCACTTCGCCGTCGCCGTTGACGGCGATGACCTTGCAGGTGGAGGTGCCGAGATCGATGCCGATGAGCATGCTGCTACGTCCTTCCGCGCCTCATTGCGCGCCGTGGCGAAGCCTGATGTGCTTGAGCTGCAAGTAGGATTCGAGGCCCTCGTGGCCGTGTTCGGAACCGAAACCGCTTTCCCGCCGGCCGCCGTAGGGCGCGTTCATGATTCCGGCGTCGACGTTGTTGACCGCGACGTTGCCGAAGTCCAGTTCGCGGGCGAGCGCGAACGTTTCGCGGGTGTCGTCGGTGTAGGCGTAGGCGGCCAGTCCGCCGGGAGCGGCGTTGGCCCGCTCGATGACGTCGTCGAGATCGGAGAACCGCGAGACCCCGACGAGCGGGCCGAAGGTCTCCTCGTGCATCACCAGCGCCTCGTCCGGTGCGTCGGCGACGACGGTGGGGCGCAGGAACAGGCCGGGCTTGAGCTCCGCCACGGGCCCGCCGCCGGCGACCACGGAGGCGCCGCGCTCGCGAGCGTCCTCGATGTGGTCGAGGGTGCGGCGGTAGGTCTCCTCCATCGTCATCGAACCGACGTCCGCGGACGGGAACTCCATCCCGTCGGCCACGTGGAGCGCGTCGGCGGCAGCCGCCAGGCCGGTCAGGAACTCGTCGTAAACGCGGTCCTGCACGTAGATCCGGTTGATCGCGATGCAGATCTGCCCCGCGTTGCGGAACGAACGGCGCGCGGCCCCGGTGATCGCGGCGTCGATGTCCGCCCGCTCGGTGACGATCATCGGGCAGCTGCCGCCGAGTTCGAGGGAGAGGCCGGTGATCCCGTTGACCGAGCGGAAGATCGACTGGCCGGTGCGCATCGACCCGGTGAAGGCGACCTTGCGGATCGCCGGGTGCTCGACCAGGGCCTGACCGGTTCCGCCGTCGCCGTGGACGAAGTTGACCACGCCGCTGGGGAAGACGGCGGCGACGCATTCGGACAGGACCTGCGCGCAGCCCGGGGTGTGCTCGGAGGGCTTGATGACGATGGTGCAACCGGCCGCGGTCGCCCCCGCCAGCTTCCAGCCGATCAGCTCGATCGGGTAGTTCCACGGGACGATGCCGGCGACGGGACCGAGGGGGTCCTTCTCCACGATGCTGGTGAAACCGGCGGCGTCGTTGGGGATGGTCCGCCCGAACACCCGCTGCGCTTCCTCGGCGTAGTAGTGCAGGGCCGTGATGAACTTCCGGACTTCGCCGCGCGCTTCGTCCAGCGGCTTCCCCTGTTCCCGCGTGATGGCCGCGGCCATGTCGTCGACGCGGTGCGCGCACTCCGCGGCGAGCTCGTGCAGGTACCGGGCGCGGTCGGCCGGAAGGGTTCTGCGCCAGGTCCGGAAGGCGGTCGCGGCCGAGGTCACCGCCGCGTCGACGTCCGCGGGTGATGAGCGAGGGGCGATCGCGGCCAGTTCGCCGGTCGCGGGGTTGTTCCGCTCGATCAGGCCCTCGGAGGCGTCGTGCCAGGTGCCGGTGTGGAAGTTCCGGCAGGTGATCACTTGGTTCTCAGGCATCCGGTTCTGCTTTCGTGGCGCTGACGCGAGATCCGGCGATCAGTGCCGTTGATGTTCAGCGGACGGGTTGCAGCTGGGAGACGAAGAACGCGGCGTGGCCGACCTGCGGGCCCGCTACCGGTGAACAGGTGTCGTTCGTTGACTTCGTATGATGATCGGACGATAGTTCTCGCATGGTCCTGTCGCAAGCCCCGATCCCGGCCGCATCGAGTGCGCAGACCCGAGGAGCGTCGCCGGAAAGACCGCCGCGCCTGCCCGACGTGGTAGCCGAGCGCCTGCAGAACGACCTGCTGGCGCAGGGATTGCGCCCGGGGGACCGGTTGCCCACCGAACCGCAGCTCGTCGAGCGCTACGGGGTCAGCCGGACGGTGATCCGGGAAGCCGGTCGCATCCTCGAACAACGCGGGCTCGTGGACATCCGCCCCGGCCGCGGGATGACGGTGTCCAAACCGGATGGTTCCGCGATCGTCCAGCACTACTCGCTGATGCTGGGCATGAACGCGACGACGTTCCAGCAGCTGATGGAGACCAGGCTGATCATCGAGGTCGAGGTGACCGCGCTCGCGGCGGCCCGCCGCACCGACGAGGACCTGGACGAGCTGCGCGCCTCGGTGGGACGCGTGGAACGGCACATGAGTGACTACCAGGTGTGCCTCGAAGAGGACGTGCGCTTCCACGAGATCGTCACGCGCGCGGGCGGGAACCCGTTCTTCTCCTGGTTCATGGACCCGGTCAACACCTGCCTGCGCGAGTCGTACAGGGACGCCGGGACCTACCTCGCGAGCCTGCCCCAGACCTTGGCCGAGCACGGCGCGATCCTGGAGGCGATCGCAGCAGGCGATTCGAACGCTGCGCGGGAGGCCTCGCGCGCACACCTGAACCGGGTCGTCTCGCAGCAGGACGAACTGGTCCCGGGACGAGAACCGCGCTGAAAGATCGCCGCGCTCTTGACCTCCAGCGCGCTCGAGGTTCGACACTCGACGAGTCCCGGCGCTGTCGATCGTCCAGCTCCGACCGATCGGCAACGCCGGGACCTCCTCCTCCACCATCGATCGCAGCGGTGATGCGACCCGGTGTCGATGATCAACCCGGCCCAGATGAACCCGGCGCGACCGCTGTCGAGAATCCAGAAGTAGGGGAAGGCCATCAGGACCGTCAGCCCCGCGCCGAGCGACGGGGCGAGCCGGACCGAGTGCCAGCCAGCCGCTCGCGGGCGCCGTCTCCGGCGGGTTCGTGCTGGTCTGGGCGCTGGGCATCGTGACCGTCTCGAACGGCACGACGACCTGGGGCGTCTCGCTGCTGTTCATCGCTGCGGCCCTGTGCGTGTTCGCCGCCCTCGCCACCGACCACCTCCGCGCCGAGAAGTCCCCGAACACCCGCACGAGCACGACGAAGGAGACCGTCCGATGACCATCGACATCAGCGACAACGGCCAGGTCCGCACCATCGCCATCAACCGCCCGGCCAAGGCGAACGCCCTGCTGGCGAGCGACGTCCCAAAGCTGGAGCGAGCGGTCGTCGGAGCTTCCGAGGACTGCCGCGTGCTCGTCTTCACCGGCACCGGGGGGCGGAACTTCTCGGCCGGGATGGATCTGGGCACGTTCCAGGGCGTTTCCGAGACCGAGGCCCGCGGCATCATCTCCGACATCGGCTCGCTTATGCGCGCCGTCCGCCACGCACCGCAGATCTCGGTCGTGGCGCTCGAAGGGGCGTGCATCGGAGCCGCCTTCGAACTGGCCCTCGCCGCCGACCTGCGGGTCGCCCACGTCGAGGCGCTGGTCGGGCTCCCGGAGGTCAAGCTCGGCATCCCGTCCGTGGTCGACGCCGCGCTGCTGCACCACTACGTCGGGCTCTCCACCGCCAAGGAGATGCTGCTGACGGGGGAGACGAAGGCCGTCGGGGAGCTGGCGCACACCGGTTTGATCAACAAGACCGTGGCGCGGGAGAGCGTGGTGCCGGTGGCAGCGGAATGGGCGGACCAGCTGGCTGCCCTACCCGCTCTGGCGATCCGCGAGCAGCGAGCGCTCATCGACGAGTGGCTCAACGTCTCCCTGCAGAGCGCGGTGGACCAGTCGATCAACACCTTCGGCCGGATGTTCCGCTCCAGCGAGACCTCCGAGAACGTCCTGCGCTACACGGCGAGCCGGGGCTGAGCGCGCACGTCTGGCACCGGACGTGCCAAATCGCCCCTCCTGTCACTCCGGTGCCCGTCAGCCGGACCGGCGCCCGGGTGCCGTGAGGTGGAACACGGCGAAACCGGGACGAAATGCCTGGTCGCAGGGCCCCCACCGGACTGCATGCTCGTGGAGGTTCCCCGGGAGGGAACGTTTCGAGAGCCGGTTCCACTGGTTGCGGGAGGGGAAAGCTGATGGGTCAGATCGCCGAGGTCGCCGGACTGTTCGACCAGCGCACGTCGCAGGACGTGCCGAAGCAGGAGCTTCCCGTCACCGGGCGGTTGGGCGCGTTGATCCCGACGCCGCGCGAGGCGGGGACGAGCATGCGGTTGGTGGTCGACCGAGGGGTCGACGAGGGGGCGGAGTTCGTGATCTCCGCACCGCTGACCGTGATCGGACGGCACCGCGACTGCGACATCGTGATCGAGGACGTGACGGTGTCCCGGTACCACGCGGAGCTGGAGATCGAGGACGGCCGGTGCTTCCTCTACGACGGCGGCTCGCTCAACGGAACCTACGTCAACAGGCGGCCCGTGGAGCGCATCGAGCTGTCCGACTCCGATGAGATCTGGATCGGCAAGGCGCGGTTCACCTTCCACGTCGGCGCAGCGGCCGACGTCCCGGTGCCGGCCCAGCGGTGAGAGCGGGCGCGCGTCCGGCGGCGAGACCGCCGGGCGCGCGCCTCGTCGCATCCGCTCAAGTGAGCTGACGACGCGCGGCAGAGCCCCCGCGCCTGAGAGTCCAATGGGGACGGAGCTCTCGCGAGCGGGCGCTCAGCTCAATCCTGCTGCTGCTCGGCTGTTTCGCGGTGTTGGAGTCCGACGAACATGTCCTGGTGCAGGGTCGCCACGTGCCGCTCGGCGATGTCGCCTGCGCACGCGGCGTCGCGGGTGCGCAGGGCTGCGACGAGTTGCACGTGGTCGCGGTTGGACTCGCGCAGGTGCTGCATGGGGTAGGGCAGGTAGTAGCGGTAGAGCTCGCGCAGCAGTCGCGCGTACTCCTGCTGCACCGCACCGATCCCGGTCGCGGCGGCAACGGCGAGGTGGAACGTCTCGTCGAGCTTGTGGAAGTCCGCCCAGTCCGCGGCGTCGTTCATCTGCTCGGTGAGCTCGTGCAGGTGCTCGACCTGGTCGGGGGTGGCGTTGCGGGTCGCCAGGTGGGCGATGCCGCATTCGAGGACCAGGCGGCGGTCGATGAGGTCGTGCACCTCCGCACTCGCCGCGCGGTAGATCTCGGTCTCCCTGACCCTGCTGCGAGCGGGGGAGTCGACCACTCGCGTGCCGCCACCACGTCCGCGGCGGCGCTCCAGGACGCCTTCCTCGCACAGCGCCACCAGCGCGCGTCGCACGGTGATCTCGGAAACCTCCAGGGCGGCGGCGAGCTGAGCGTTGCCCGGCAGCCACTCGCCCGGTTCGAGCAGCCCGAGGTCGACCGCGAGGGAGATCCGGGCGCGGACGGTGTCCATGGCCGAGAGCCTGCGGATGCCGGAGAGCGCGGACGCGGACAGGGGTGCGGCGGGGTTGTCGTGGTGCTCGTCGGCATCGGCCCTGGTCATGGTGTCCACGGTAACCAGGAGCCCAAAATTTGTTCAAGATGACCACTCTTGTTTAAGTGTTCATCTTGCTCTATTTTGTTTCCATCGCTGAGCGAGACCCCGACTGACCTGCGAAGGAAGAAGGCGAGCGAGATGTCCCGACTGTTGCCGCTGGCGCTGGCGCAGGTGTCGCCGCAGTCAGCGACGGCACCCGTGTCGGAGTTCGCCGGCGACGTCGAGCGTCTGCTCGCCGGACACCCGCAGACGCGTCTGGTGGTGTACCCGGAGCTGCACCTGTGCGGTGTCGAGGGCACCGGTCCGGAGCGGAACGCGCGGTTGCAGGAGGCGGCCGAGCCGCTGGACGGTCCCCGCTCCCGGCAGCTCGGCGAGCTGGCAGGGGACCTGGGGATCTGGCTGCTGCCGGGCAGCGCGTGCGAGCGCGGGGAGAACGGCGAGCTGTTCAACACCGCCCTCTGCTACTCGCCGGCGGGGGAGCTGCACGCCTTCTACCGGAAGGTCTTCCCGTGGCGGCCGTACGAACCGTACGACCCCGGCGACCGATTCGTCGTCGCCGACGTGCCCGAGTTCGGCCGGCTGGGGTTCTCGATCTGCTACGACTCCTGGTTCCCCGAGGTCGCCCGGCATCTCGCGTGGATGGGCGCCGAAGTGATCATCAACCCGGTGCAGACCACGACGAACGACCGCGAGCAGGAGATCGTCCTCGCCCGGGCGCACGCGATCGCGAACCAGGTCTTCGTCGCCAGCGTCAACGCCGCCCGCCCGGTGGGCGTCGGCGGCAGCCTGATCGTCGACCCGGAAGGGCACGTGCGGCGGCAGGCCGCCGGGGGCGAAGCCGAGGTTCTGGTCGACGTCCTCGACCTCGGCGACGTCGCGCGGGTGCGCGAATCCGGCACCGCGGGTCTCAACCGCATGTGGTCGCAGTTCACCGACCACGACGCCCCCGTCGAGCTACCGCTCTACCAGGGGCGCATCGAACCAGCTACGTGGCACCCGGAGACCCCGGAAGCCGGCATCCGCATCCCCGGCCCCGAAGCGGCCGGCTGACCGCCGCAACGACGCGGCGAGCACCGAGGAGCTACTCATGCCCGAAGCAACACCGTCGCTGCAACGGACCCTCACGGTCAGATCCGTCGTCCTGTTCGGACTGGCCTACATGACGCCGCTGATCGCGCTGGGCACCTTCGGCGTCGTCGCCGAGGAAACCCGAGGGGCGGTCCCCACCGCCTACCTGGTGGCGATGGCCGCGATGCTGTTCACCGCCTACAGCTACGGGAAGATGGCCGCCGCCTACCCGGTCGCCGGCTCGGCCTACACCTACGTGCGGCGGGCGCTGGACTCACGCGTGGGCTTCCTGGTCGGCTGGGCGGTGCTGCTCGACTACTTCTTCCTGCCGATGGTGATCTGGCTGCTCGGCGGCACCTACCTGCAAGCCCAGTTCCCCGCTGTGCCCTTCTGGGTCTGGATCGTCTCCTTCATCGCGGCCACCACCTGCCTGAACGTGCTGGGGATCAAAGTCGCGGAGAAGGCCAACTTCCTGCTCATGGCCTTCCAGTTCCTGGTGATCGGCATCTTCGTCGTGCTGTGCGTGCGCCACGTCCTCGACGCCCGCGGCGCCGCGGGCCTGCTCGACAGCTCGCCGCTGCTCAACCCCGCCACGACCGCCGCGGGCGTTTCCGCCGGTGCCGCGCTGGCCGCGTACTCCTTCCTCGGGTTCGACGCCGTCACGACCCTGACCGAGGAATCGGTGAACCCGCGCAAGACGATTCCGCGCGCCATCCTGCTCATCGCACTCATCGGGGGCGGCGTCTTCGTCCTCGTGACCTTCGCGGCCCAGCTCGTGCACCCCGGAAGCGCCTTCGCGGACTCCGACTCAGCCGTGTTCGAGATCGCCACGGTCATCGCTGGGGACCTGGGCACGGCAATGCTCCTGGCCGGGCTGGTGATCGCGCAGTTCGCCTCCGGCCTCGCGGCGCAGGCCAGCGCCGCACGCCTGCTGTTCGCGATGGGCCGCGACACCGTCCTGCCCCGCACGCTCTTCGGCGCCCTGCACCCGCGATTCCGCACCCCGGTGGCCAACATCGTCCTCACCGGTTGCGTCGGCCTCGTCGCCCTGGTGCTCGACGTCTCCACCTCGACGTCGTTCGTGAACTTCGGCGCCTTCACCGCCTTCACCGCGGTCAACATCAGCGTCATCGCCCTGCACATCCGCAACCGCCGGGAAGGCCGACGGCAGGCGTGGTGGACCCTCGCCATCCCCGCAGCCGGCACCCTCATCGACCTCTGGCTGCTGATCAACCTCGAATCCACGGCCCTGGTCCTCGGCGGGATCTGGCTGGCAGCAGGCGTCGTCTACCTCGCCTTCCGCACCCGCTTCTTCCGCACCCCACCACCGGAGATGACCGCAGAACCCGACGAGCAAGCCCTGGCCAGCACAACCCCGTAGGACACCGCCAACGGCGCGCCGGGTCCCCCGGACCCAGCGCGCCGTAGCACCCGCCCCAGACGCGCTGACACCAAGCACCGAAGACCCACACCGAAGACCCCGGACCCCGATTACCGCCGTAATCCGGCTCCCGATTACCGCCGTAATCCGGCTCCGGAACCCGATTGCCGCAGTGTGGGCATGTGGTGTCTCAGAGTCGTGCCGAGGATCGGGGCGGCGACGGCCGAGACTCCGTTCAGGTAGTCGTTGCGGCTGCGCGAAACCCCCTCGGCACGCACATGAACCAGGTGGCTGGCGAAGTCTCCCGGGTCGGACTGGGTCATCTCGGTGAAGGCGGGGAGCGGCTCGCGCAGCACCCGGCGTCGAAGCTCGGAGTCGAACGCGACCATTGACGTGATCACGTACGTGGCCGAGCGGATCGCCCCTCACGAGAAGGTCCGGGCCGTCGAATTCGTCGACGTGATCCCGAAATCAGCGTCCGGGAAGATCCTCCGCAAACAGCTGCGGGAGGCCGAACTCCGGCCCTGAGCCGGTCGGCAGCACCGGTGGGTCAGCGCCTCAGGCGGGGTGGACGCGTGGTGCGGTGGCGAGGGCGACGAGCTGGTGGAGGAGTTCGTCGACGATCGCGGGGTGTTCGAGCGGCACCATGTGGCCCGCGTTCGGGATCATCGCGAGCCGGGCTCCCGGTACTTCTCGGGCGATCGCGGCGCTGTGCTCCGGCGGGATGGTCACGTCGTGGTCGGCCCCGATCACGAGCGTGGCGACGTTGCCCAGCACCGGCAGCGCCGCGCGCTTGTCGAGCGTCAGGAACTCGGGGATGAGCGCCACCAGCGCGTGCACGGGATTCGACCGCGTCAGCTGCAGGACGAAGTCGACCACCGAGGGCGGTACCCGGGAGGCGAACGCGCAACCTCGCGCCACCGCGAGGGCGGCGTTCCTGAGGGCCCGGCAGGAGACCGAGGTGAGCCGCAGCCGGTCGATGGCCGCCAGCACGAGGTTCGCCGCCTCGGGCGGCAGCACAGCCCGCCCGTTGACCGGCGCGGCCGCGGTCGTCACCAACCCGACCCCGACCACGCGGTCGCCGAAGAGCTCCGGGCGCTGCTCGGCGAGCGCCATGACCGCCATGCCGCCCATCGAGTGCCCGACCAGCACGATCGGCCCCTCCGGGACGGCCTGGTCCAGCACCGCGGCCAAGTCATTGCCGAGCTGGTCGAGGTTGAGTCCGTCCAACCCGCCCACCGCGGACCGGCCGTGGCCCCGGTGGTCGTAGGTGACCACGCGGGCGTGGCAGGCGAGCGAAGCGCGCTGGAAGTGCCAGAAGTTGTTGTCCGCCAGGTATCCGTGGCAGAGCACCACGGTCACCGGCGCACCCGGATCGCCGTCGACGTCGACGTGCAGCGGAACCCCGTCGGCAGCGGTCACGAGCGCGGCATCGGCGTCCGCGAGGGTCTCTCGCGCGGGCTGGGCCGGCGCGGATTCGGCGGCCCGGAGGGCGAGGCCGGACAGCGACTCGCGCACACGTCGGAACGCCATCCGGACCCGCGCGCCAACGGGCACCTGCGCGCCCCAGGGCGGGCTGATCACCACGCGCGCACGCTCTTCGCGTCGGTAGCGGCGGCGCACGGCTCATCCGCTCCGCTGGCCGTCCGGGTGCTGCTGATGCGGCAGGTCAGCCGCACGTCCAATGCGGGCCCGGGGGAGGGGTGGCCCGCGTTGTGCAGTTCGCTCACGTGCGCCTTCCACGTCGGGGACAGATCCGGCCACAACCGCGCACGAGGCGACCGCCGGCTGAACGATGCGCCGTGACCAAACCGTGATGCTCCACCCGAATGTAACCGACGGTTATCGCTACTTCAAACCATTAGCTCCGACGGGTTAACGACCGCCTCGCGCGGAGTCGAACGACTCCGAAGGGTGACTCCCCATCATTGATTCGCGCGGTGAGATCAGTGCGGAGTGAAAACAACCTGGATCATGGAAATGCGCAGCCCCAACGGCTCCGCGTCAGCGCGGCGGCTGTGACTCGCACCGATCGACTGCGGAGGGGGTGGGGGTTTTGGTCCTGTCACGTCGCACCACGGTGGTGCAACGTAGGTATTGCCGCGCCAGGGTGGCGCGGCTCCCGGTTGCCTGGGAACCGCGATGGTGGTCGAAGCCGCCGTCCGTTTCCGACGCGGTGATCACCTGAGGGCCCTGAAACGGCTAGGCCGCGGGGCTACTGATTGGCTCGTGCGCGGGGCAGACCTACGGCGAGTGCAGTGGTGTCGAGTCGGGCAGCGCGCCGACATCGACTGAAGTGCCCGACTCGGGATCGGGAGGCGGGAGTGGCGAAGGATCGCTGGAGTCCCAGTGCAGCGACGTGGCGTGGCGCCAATCCAGCGGAACGGAAGGCGACATCGCTTGTGGTAGCACTGAAGCCCCTGCTCAGCGCTGGGCAGTGGCGTGTCGCGCTGACACCGATTCGACGACGCAAGGATCTCCCTGAGGCGGAGATCAAGAAGACCAGTCATGCGATGTCGGCGGGGTTCCCGGCCTGAGCGGGTGGTCCGAGGCCGGGAACTTCGCGCCGATCTCGCGCCGAGACTGATCTGCACTCGGCCAGGATCAACCGAGGGCGATGATCGCGGGTACCGTCAGGACGGCTGCGTAGTAGCCCATGAACTGCACGCCCGAGTGCACGCCGAACATGCGGTTCATCAGGCCTCCGATCAGGCCGACCGTTAGCGTCACCAGAACGGCGAGCAGACCGCCCTCGTACAGGCAGATCACCAGGATCAGGCCTGCGAAGGCGCCGATGATCGCCTCATGCGAGACGTTCTTGAGCACCCACGAGGCCGCCCGGTGGGCGTTGGTCATCGCGAACGGGTACGCGATCAGGCAGGCGATCGTCACCGCCAGCAGGCCGAAGACCAAGAACTCCCAGGTCTCGAGCAGGTTGTGCAGGTTGTGGGTCTGCCCGGTCGCGGTGTCGACGGTGTAGACGGGCGGTGCGTTGAACAGCGGGGCCGCCGGGCCCGCCGCCATCGGGGACAGCGGCAGGCCGAGCGCGATGAGCGGGATCATCGTCTCGGCGATGTAGGTCGACTCCGTGGTTCCGTTCCGCACCGCCATCTTCGAGGTGAGCTTGTGGTAGCCGTTCTTGATCCGGGCACCGACCACCTCGCCCATGAGCACCGTCATCGCCACCGGCGAGAAGACGAAGGTCGCGCTCGAAACGACCGCGGCCCCGGAGGTGTAGGCCGTTTGCTTGCGGTCGAGGACCTTCAACGGGTTCGGCATCCGGCCGCTCCACGTCCGCACGTCCGGTGCCAGGGCGAACTCGGTCGGCCCGTCCCGGTGCAGGGTCTTGCGGCCAGCGGGGGAGAGCGCCAGGAACAGGTCCGCCACGAGTGGACCGGTCGCGATGCCGAGGAAGAAGCTGATGCTCAGCGAGTGACCGAGCTGGGTGGTCACGAACTGGTTGATCCCGACGATCAGCAGCACGAACGGGAACAGCGCACCCACCGCCGCCCAACGCCCCTTCGAGGTGAGCGCGATCAGGATCGCGGCACCGGCGAAGATCCAAGGTGCGAGATCACTGATCTCGTCGGCGATCGGGGAGAGGATCCAGGCGAACAGCACCGCCATCGGCACCGCGATGAACGCGGCGATCACGCCGCCCGAGATGGCCTTGCGCAGCGCGATGTGCGGCACCCCGAGCTCGCGGAGTTGCTGCGCATCGCCCAGCAGCGGCACGGTCATCGTGTCGCCGGGGATGCCGAGCAGCGTCGTGGGGATGGCGTGGGTGATGTGCTTGGCGACCACCGCCGCCAGGAAGAAGCTGAACACCCCGGCCGGCGGAACGCCGAGCAGCACCACCAGCAGCGTCAGCGGTGCCACCACGGCGGTTTCGTCCGTACCCGACACCAGGCCGATCGCGGCGAAGACGATCGCACCGACCAAGCCCATGCTCAGGGCCCACAGGAACGCTTCGATCATGGGTGGACCTCCTGTCTCCGCTTCGCTTCTTCGTGGGCCTCGGCGAGCACGTCGTAGAGCCCGAGCAGGCGCAGCTCCTCCTGCACCTCGGCGGAGAGCTCGGCGGGGTCGGTCCACTCGCCTCCGTCGGCGGCGATGACCTCGAGCGCTTCGCGCCTGCTCTCGGTGATCGTGGAACTCTCCCGGACGATCCGCTTCGGCTTGAACAACCGGGCTGCGATCACCGCAGCGATGAGGCAGGCCACGAGTCCCAGCAGCAGCGCGTAGGACTCGGCGAGGGTCTTGTCGGCCACGGTCGCCGTGAAGAAGGCCCTGCCGAGCAGGAAGGTCGGGGCTGCGATCCCGGCACCCAGCGCGATGGACATGCCCATGTGCCTGGTGTCGACGGTGTCACCCCAGACCTCGATGAGTCGGGACATCAGTGTTGCTCCGTTCGATCAGTAGTGGCTGAGCGCGGTGGCGACTCGCGAGGCGGCGGGCTTGCCGAGGTGCCCGGCCAGCCACGCGCTGGTCGCGGTCAGTGCTTCCAGGTCGACACCGGTCTTGACGCCCAGCCCGGTGAGCATCCAGACGAGGTCCTCGGTGGCCAGGTTTCCCGTGGCGCTGAGCGCGAACGGGCAACCGCCGACCCCACCGACCGATGCGTCGAACTCGGTGACGCCTTCCAGCAGCGCCGCGTACACGTTGGCCAGCGCCTGCCCGTAGGTGTCGTGGGCGTGCAGCGCGATCCGCTCCACCTCGATCCCGGCGTTGACGAGCGCCCGGATGACCGATCGCACGTGGCCGGGGGTGGCCACCCCGATGGTGTCGCCGAGCGAGATCGACGACACGCCGGTCTCCATCAGCGCAATGGAGGCCGACACCACTTCGGCGACCGGGGCCGGCCCCTCCCACGGGTCACCGAAGACCATCGAGAGGTAGCCGCGCACACCGACTCCGGCCGCGAGGGCTTCACGGGTCACCGCCGCTTGCGCGGCAGCGACCTCGGCCCGCGAAGCGCCCATGTTGGCCCGGGAGAACGACTCCGTGACGCTGGCGAAGACCGCGATCTCCCGGACGCCGGCAGCCAGCGCGTCGTTGAGGCCGCGGGCGTTGGGCACCAGCACCGGGTGCCCAACACCGGAGTCGAGGTCTGCGCGTTCCACCAGTTCTCGGGCGTCGGCGAGCTGCGGGACCCTCTTGGGCGAGACGAAGCTGGTGAGTTCGACGCTCGTCAGCCCGGCGGCCACGAGCCTCCGCACGAGCTCGGCCTTCACCTCCACGGGCACGACCGCCTGCTCGGCCTGCAGCCCGTCCCTCGGACCGACCTCGTAGATCCGCACCCGGGACGGGAGTGCGGGATCGCCGACGGCGGTCGGCAGTCCCAGCGCGAGCGGCGAGGTCATCGTCCGCTCCGCAGTTCGGAGAGGACGACCTCGGCGTGGTCGTGACCGAAGCTCTTCTTCGCGATCAGCTGTGCCGCCACGGGAGCGATCTCGTCGGGTCCCGCACCGGCCGCGATGGCGATGTTCTTGGCGTGCAGGGACATGTGGCCGCGCTGGACGCCCTCACTGGCGAGCACCCGCAGGGCGGCGATGTTCTGGGCGAGCCCGACGGCGGTGATCAGCTCAGCGAGCTCGGCGGCCGAGGACACCCCGGTGAGAGCGACGGCGGCACGGGCGCCGGGATGGGTCTTCGTGGCGCCGCCGACGAGACCGACGGGCATCGGCAGTTCCAGCGTGGCTGCGAGGTTGCCGTCGGCGTCCTTCTCGAAGGTCGACAGCGAGGTGTAGTGGTTCTCGGCGCCGACCGCGTGGGAGTGGGCGCCGGCCTCGACGGCGCGGGTGTCGTTGCCGGTGGCCAGCACGACCGCGGAGATGCCGTTCATGATGCCCTTGTTGTGGGTCGCGGCGCGGTAGGGATCACCGGCCGCGAGCTTGTAGGCGTGCACCATGTCGTCGACGACCAGCGGACCACCGAGCGCCTCGGCGTCGAGGACTGCCCGTGCCCGGGCGAGCCGCATGTCGGCCTTGTTGGTGAGGATGCGGAGGACGACCCGTCCCCCGGCGACCTCGGCGACCCGGTCGGCGACCGCCTCCGCCATGGTGTTGACCGCGTTGGCCCCCATCGCGTCGCGGACGTCGACGACCAGGTGGGCGACCACGTAGGTCTCGTCCTCGAAGTTGACCGTGCGCACCACGAGGTCGCGCACCCCACCGCCCACCTCGGCGAGCTTGGGGTCCTGGGCGGCGGCGAGCTTCATCAGCTCGGTGCGGGCCTCGAGCAGGCGCAGCCGGGCGGCGTGCGGATCGACGAGGTCGACGAGCTGGATCTGGGCCTGCATGATCGAACTCGTGCTGGAGGTGTGGAAACCCCCGAGCGCGCGGGCGAGGCGGGCGCCGTTGCTGGCGGCCGCGATCACGGAGGCTTCCTCGGTGACCATGGGCACGAGCACGTCCTCGCCGTTCACGGTGAAGTTGGTGGCCACGCCGATGGGCAGCGCGAAGGTGCCGAGCACGTTCTCGCTCAGGTGACTCGCGGCCTCGGCGTCGAAGCCGTCCGCGTCGAAGGCCGCGAGTTCGGCGACGTCGATCCCCGCCGTCTCGACGACGATCTTGCGCCGCTCGCTGATGCTCAGGTTGCGGAAGCCCGGAATTCTGCTGACCACGTGTGGTTCCTCCTTGAACGGGTGACGAACCAAGGGAACCCCAGTGGTGACCGGGCGCACATGTCCGAACCGGCCAGGATTGTGCCGTTCACATGTCGGTTTCGGACATCCTGTGCAGCTGCACTGCGATGCCGAGCCGGAACTGCTGCTCCGGTCGTCGCCACTCCGGCCCGAGCAGCTCTGTGATCCGCTCCAGCCGCTGCTTGACCGTGTTGGCGTGCACGAAGAGCACGTCCGCGGAACGGGTGATGCTCGCGTTCTGCGCCAAGTAGGCGTCCAGGGTCGCGACCAGCTCGCTCCGATGATCGGCGTCCCATTCGAGCAGCGGCGCGAGCAGCCCTCGGGCGAAGGCGCGCGCACGTTGCCCGTTGGCGCCGAAAAGAGCGAGATACGGGGCGTAATCGCGCACCGCGACGCCCGCATCGGTCACCCCGACACCGGGCAGCATCCTGGACAGCGCCGTGACGTCGACGACCTCGCCGGGAACCTGCTCCACAGGGTGGGTTCCACCGACGACCACGAGACCCCGGTCCCCGGCTTCCGCGAGCCTGCCGTGCACGCGACCCGCGAGGTCGTGCGGATCCAACTCCCCGGGCACCAGGGCGATGACACCGGCGTCGTGCTGGGCGACCAGCCAGCGCGGGTCCTGCCCGGTCAGAGCCCGAGCGAGGCTCCAACGCTGCTGTTCCCAGCCGATCGCGAGCACGGGTGTCCAGCGCCCGGCCAGATCGACTCCGCGCTGCTGGGCACGTCGCCGCAGCGAGGCCCAGTCGTCGCGTCCCGAGACCAGGTCGGCCACGAGTTCGCCGCGGACCCGTTCCTCGGCATCGGCGACAGCGTCGCTCTGCATGGTGACCAGTGCGTGGCTCTGGGCGCCGCGTTCGATGGTCCGCCGCTGCACCTCGTCGAGAGGTTCACCGCCGACGAGCAGGACGCCGAGCAACGTGCGACCGGCCATCGCCGCGACCAATCCCAGGACCTCGCCGTCACCGACGTCGACCCAACGGGCGGTGCCCCGGCTGGCCTCCACGGCCTCCAACACCCCGGGCGAGAGCCGGCCAGCGGTCCACCAGCCGGCAGCGTTCTCGTCGCTGGTGGCCAGAGCACCCAGGTCCCGGTCGGCGATCGCCACCGGTCGCTCCAACGCCTCGGCCAGCACGCGCGCGATCGCGTCCGACCCCGCGCCTGCGAGCACCAAGCGCGTCAACTGCTCGTGCAAGCTGGCCGAGGCCTCCATCGCCGCGGCCCGGCGCTCGGCCTCGGAGCTGGCCGCCTCCGCCCGGGCAGCGGCTTCGCGCTCGGCCGCCAGCAGCCGTGCGGTCTGCAGGATCACCGCGCCCTGGTTGGCGAACGCCGTGAGCAACGCGATCTGCTCGGTGCTGAACCCGTGCGCGGAGCGATCAGCCGCGAACAGCACCCCGAGCACCCGCTCGGAAGCGATCAGCGGCACGCCGAGGATCGACCGCATCCGCTCGGCCCGGACCGCGGCGGTCACCTCGCTGTCGTGCGGGAAGGAATCGACGTCGTACGCCGTGGTCCACTGCGGCGCCCGCGTCCGCACCACCTGGCTGGCCAGGCCGACCCCGGCGGGCACCCGCAGCTCCCGCATGTTGGCCGACAACGCGCCCCTGTTCGCCCGGACGAACAGCTCGTCGGTGTCCTCGTCGTACTCCGAGAGGTAGGTGAGATCGGTGCCCATCAACTCGTGGGCGCGGTCCACGAGCTTCTGCAGCAGCGGGTGCAGGTCGCGCACCTCGGCGAGCTCCCGCAAGCTCGACATCAACACCGACAGCTCCCGGTCCCTCGCCCGGAGGCGATCCAGCCGAGCCCGGGCGTCCACCAGCACGCTGGTGGTCTCCGCATCCAGGCCCCGAGCCGCACGCCGGAGCTCGCCCTCGCTGACGGGGTGGTCGGCGATGATCATCTCGGTCAACGCCCGGAGGTCGGTGCTCACACCATCACCCGTGCCCAGCCGAGACCAAAGCCGCATCGCATGCCGAAAGGCTAGCCCCACCAGCTACCGAGCCGTGAACGCTGAACCGAGTAGGAGGGCCTCCGGTTGCGGGGTTGGGGCAAGATTGACGCGTTGCCCGCTCCACGAGGTCGCGTCCTCTTGTTGGTGTGCGACGAGCTCGATCCACCACACCACGGAGCGGGATGCATGACCACCGATCCAGCTGCGCCTGCCTCGGAGGGCGACGAGTTCTGGCAGGAACGCCGGATCTGCTTGCTCGCCACCCAGCGTCCCGACGGCAGCCCGCACCTCGTCCCTGTCGGCGCCACCTTCGATCCTGAAACGGGCATCGCGCGCATCATCAGCAGCGCCGCGACCAAGAAGGTGCGCAACGTCCTGGCGGGCGGCCCCGACATGAAGGTCGCGGTCAGCCAGGTCGAAGGGCGATGGTGGAGCACCCTGGAAGGCACCGCGCTGGTCAAGGACGATCCGGAGTCCGTCGCCGAAGCCGAACGGCGCTACGCCCAGCGCTACCGGCCACCTCGCCCCAACCCCGAACGCGTGGTCATCGAGATCACCGTCACCCGCGTGATGGGCAACGTGCGCCCTTCGGGCTGGTGACCGGCTCGGCGGTCAGGCGTCGACGATCGTGTCGGCCGGCCGGGGTGCCGGGCGGCCGAAGGGCGTCATGATGGCGACGTTGAACCAGCCGAGGAAGGCGCCGAGCAACCCGCCCAGCACCGCGGGCACCGAGGTGATCAGCGGCAGCAGGACGCTGTCGGCGGGCACCGACAGGCCGCCGAAGTTCGTGTAGGTCCCGATGAAGAACGTGGCCAGGCCCATGGACAGGCCGTTGAAGTAGGGGAGGCTCCCGGTGTCCCGCGCGAACGGCAGGAACTGCATCACGTAGATGAGCGGAACCAGGGCCAGCGGAAGGCCCACGAACCACGACACGTCACCGCCGGCGACGATCGCGGCGTCGCCCACGACCGTGCCGACGAGCAGCGAGAAGATCAGTGCGATCGCCGCGCTGACGACGCCGCTCAGGAATGACGGGACGATGACGCGGAGCGCCGCCGGCTTCGCGCCCAGGGCGAAGTACTCCGCCCACACGATGAACGCCAGCCACAGCGGCAGCGACCACGTGCCCAGCCACAGGCCGAAAGGCAGGGCGACGGCGACGGTCACCGGCACGGCCACCCACAGGGGAATGGACTTCATCGCTGCTCCTCTTGAGGATCGATTTCTTCGACCAACCCTGGTGCGCGCTCGGCCGGGCCCGGCCTGCACGTCGCAACTTGGTGAACGGTCGGGTACCGGGTGAGCGGTGTCGAACAAGCAGGCCCCGTTCAGGCCGGGGCCCTCATGGCCGGTCGAGAAACCGTCGAATAGGTCGCTGCCAGACTTCCACTCGTGGGCCCGGTGCGCATTCCGCGTACGACGAAAGTGGCGTCGTCGTCGAACATCTCGCACTGCAGGTGTCGAGAAGTGAACTCGGCCATGAAAGTTCTTCAGGGCAGCTCAGCTCGTCCGGGCAGCGGGCAGCGGGCAGCCGTCTGGAATCCCAGACACCGGGGCTGCGTCGGGCATTGCTCCGGGGTTCGTCGCGACGACTAATGGAACGCACTGAACTCGACGGAGTGAGGAGTGGCGCATGGCCGGTGGCGTGCAGGTCGAGCGGAGGTCGATCGACCCGATCCCCGAGAGCGAGCGGCACGGCAGTCCGCGTAGCCTCTTCACGTTGTGGTTCGCCGGCAACATGCAGATCACCTCGGCGGTGACCGGCGCGCTGACCGTGCTCGTGGGGCTGCATCCGCTGTGGGCGCTGGTGGCCATCGCGGTGGGCAACGCCGTCGGCGGGGTGCCGATGGCGCTGCACGCGGCTCAGGGCCCGAAGCTGGGCATCCCGCAGATGATCCAGAGCCGCGCCCAGTTCGGCGTGTACGGCGCCGTGTTACCGCTGGTGCTCGTGGTGCTGATGTACCTCGGTTACTTCGCCAGCGGAAACGTGCTGGGCGGGCAGGCGCTGTCGGCGATCACCAACCTGCCGGTGGACCTGAGCATCGTGCTGTACGCGGCGCTGTCGGCGACGATCGCGATCGTCGGGTACCAGCTGATCCACCGGTTCGGCTGGCTGGCGTCGACGGTGTCGGTCGTGATGTTCGTGTACTTGACCTTCCGGCTGGTCACCACGCAGGACCTCGGGCCGGTGCTGGCCAACGCGGAGCTGGACGTGCCCGCGTTCCTGCTCGCTCTGTCGCTGACGGCGTCCTGGCAGCTCACGTTCGGTCCCTACGTCGCCGACACCTCGCGGTACCTGCCCTCGAACACCTCCGTGCGCGCGACGTTCTGGTGGACCTACGGCGGCACGGTGCTCGGCGCGAGCTGGGCGATGTCGTTCGGCGCGCTCGCGTACGCGGTGGCGGGCAAGGCGTTCAAGGGCCACGAGGTCGCCTACGTGGTGGGCCTCGGGGGTGAGGCGCTGGTGCTGCCGCTGCTGCTGGCGATCTCGCTGGGCAAGCTCACCATCAACGTGCTCAACATCTACGGCGGCTACATGACGGTGGCCACCACGATGAGCGCCTTCACCCGCAAGGTCGGGCTGTCCCCGGCGACCCGGATCGGCTACATCGCGCTGGTCGGCGTGCTCGGCGGCGTGATCGCGGTGCTGGGGCGCGGTGACTTCCTGTCGAACTTCGTGCTGTTCCTGCACTTCCTGCTGTACTTCCTGACCCCGTGGAGCGCGATCAACCTGGTCGACTTCTACCTGCTGCGCAAGGAGAAGTACGACCTGGAAGCGATGTACGACCCCGACGGCGCCTACGGACGCTGGTGCGCGCCCGCGCTGATCGCCTACTTCATCGGCATCGCGGTGCAGACCCCCTTCTCCAATGTGGACGGTGTTGTCACCGGCCCTCTGGTGGAGTACATGGGCGGCGCCGACATCGCGTGGATCATCGGCCTGCTGGCCCCGGGCGTCCTCTACTGGGCCGCGATGCGCAAGCGCATCCGCGAAGCGCTCCCGGCGGCGTGACGGGCACGGGAGGCGCGGAACGGTCGTTCAGCGGGTGCCGAAGACCCGAGCTCCGCATGGTGTCCTCAACCGCGCGGAACGACCAGGTCCGAGCAGCGCCAGGTCGGCGCGTTTCGATCCGGTCGCGTCAGGTGTCCGGGGCCTTCGCTCAGCGGGGGCGGCGGTTCTCGATCGCGGCGGCCAGGCTCGCTCGGCAGGTGCGGAGGATCTGCCGCGTCGCCGGGGTGGCCGGGCTCTGGCCGCAGCGCGTGCAGGCCACGGAAACGTCGCCCGTCAGCTCGTCCACCGCGACGGTTGCTTCGGCCTCGCACGGGCGGCACCAGCGGTGCCCGGTGACGGCGATGACGTGCGTCGGGGAGCTGATGCACTCGTGCGCCCACCGGCGGTGCACGTGGCAGCTGATGCGTTCGAGGGCGGAGAGCTCCTCGCGGTCCTCGGTCGCGTCCTCCCTGATGAGAACGGCGGCCAGGCGACGGTCGCGGAGATGCGCGTAGCGTTCGCCGAACCGCAGGCTCTCAGCGGGTGCGGTCCGCATGGGGTGGGCGTCGGTGCTGTCGGTCGTTCTGCAGGAGCATCGTGGTGCCTAGGTCGGGCGTTCTGAGTCTTGTCCAGGGTCTTTGGTCCCGGCCGTGGAGGCATCCGTGGCACTGCGTAGTTCGCTGCGTATCCCGGGGCGCTTGCCGAGATCGAGCGCGACCTACGTAGGAAACTCGGTAGTTTTGCCCTGGTCGAGCGAAAGGCCGTGGGGCAGCTTGGAGTGCATCAGAACCGCACTCGACATCACGTCAGAAAGTTTTCGACCATGTCCTCGCCCCGAACCACGAGCCACGAGCCGCACCAGACATCCCACGTGTATCGCAACCCGTGCACCGGCACCTGGATCTGCGACGCCGTGGGCACCCGCGCCCAGCCTGGCCCCGACAGCGCTCGCACCGTCTGCCGGACCCACCTCGAGGCGGTCCGCGTGGCGGTGACCATGGCTCCCGCGCCCCGGCCGCGCGGGGACGCTTGATTCTCGGACCTCGAGCATGAGACTCACCGGGATTGAGCCGGACGGGAATCAGGGTTGTGCTCCGCGCGGACGTAGGCGGCGATCTGAGCCCGGGACGTGTAGCCCAGCTTGGTCAGGATGTTCTCGACGTGCGCTTCGGCGGTGCGCGGCGAGATGACCAGGTGCTCGGCGATCTCCCGGTTCGTCAATCCCTCCGCCACGAGTCGTGCGACCTGCTCTTCCCTGCGGGTCAGCGGTGATGAAGCGGCAGTGCGGGTCTGCCGAGGCGTCCCGAGCGCGTAGTCGACGGTGGCGTCCGGTGAGAGGTGGCTGCCCGCGGTGCGCTCCGCTTCGAACTGCGCATCGCCCAGCGCTCCCCGCAGGGTTGCGGTGTAGTTCTCGTGGGCCCGCAGGTAGGTGACGAATCCGAACATGGGCTGGCCGATAGGCACCCAGAGCTCCCGGTTCGCGCCCATGAGCCGCGCTGCGCGCCGGTGCTCACCGGATTCCGCCAGCACCCAGACCAGCACCTCCACGCAGCAGGGGATGCCGAGCCAGTCGCCGAGCTCCCGCTTGATCTCGATGGCCTCGCGCAGCGCCGCCGTGGCGAGGATTTCGTCGGAACGGGTCCAGCCGATGAGTCCCAGCACCCACAGCGCCCAGGTCGCCGCCCAGCATTCGCCCATGTCCCGGCTGAGCCGGCGGCATTCTTCGGCGATCTTCTCGGCCTCCCGGCTGTCGCCCTCGATCAGGCGCAGCCATCCGTGGGCGGCCAACCCGATCAGCGACTCCGAGTCCGCAGCTCCGAGCGACCGATACGTCGCTCGGGCACCGGACAGCAGCGTCTCCGCCTCGTCGAGTTCGTGGCCGAGCAGCTTGTTGACGCCGAGGAACAGCTCGGCTCGGGCGAGCGTCACCTGATCGCCATGTCGCCGGGCGGCGTCGATGCACTCGGACAAGATCGCCGAGGAACCCGTCGGTTCGCCCTGGACCTGGCGGACCCATCCGGCCACCCAGAGGGCCTCGGCCCGCAGCGGTGTGCCGGCGTGGAGCGCGGCGACAGCTTTGTCGATCCATTCCCGGCCCTCGCGGCCGGCGCCCATGACCCAGAGGTGGCGCAGGTCCACCGCCGTCCGCACGGCCACGGACGGGTCCGCGTCGTTGTCGAAGCCGAAGCGGAGCGCTTCCCGGAAGTTGACCTGCTCGCGCCGCAACATCGAGGACCACTCCCGCTGCCGCGGTCCCGACCAGTCGTGGCAGGCGCGAGCCGCCAGGTCGGCGAAGTGGTGCATGTGCCGGCGGCTCACGTCGAGCTCGGCGTCGCTGCCGCGGAGGTGCTCCCGGCCGAACTGCCGAATGGTCTCCAGCATGTGGTATCGGGCTCCGGAGCTGTGGATCTGGCGGAGCACGACGGATTTGCTCACCAAGCCCGTCACCGCGTCGGTGGACTCCTGCGCGGTCAGGGAGTCGTGCCCGATGACGGCGAGGGCCGCGTCGAGGTCGAATCCACCGGGGAAGACCGACAGCCGCGCCCACGCGGTCTGCTCGGCGGGCGAGCACAGCGCGTAGCTCCACTCCACTGCGGCGCGCAGGGTTTGCTGGCGGGCCGGTGCGCCCCGGACCACGGTGGACAGCGCCTGGAACCGGTCTTCGAGACGATCCAGCATCTCGTTGACGCCCATCGACTGCAGCCGCACCGCAGCGAGCTCGATGGCCAGCGGCATCCCCTCGAGACGGGCGCACAACCTGGTGATGGCCTCGTGGTTCTCGTCATCGAGGGTGAACCCGCGTACCGCGGCTGCCGCCCGTTGGACGAACAGCTCGACGGCTTCGTACTTGAGCGGGTTCCCGTCCCCGCCACCTTCGTCGGAGCCGGCGAAGCTGAGCGGCGGAACGGGGACGACGTGCTCCCCGGGGACGTGCAGCGCTTCGCGGCTGGTCGCGATGATGCGCACGCCGGGCGCCGCGCGGAGCACGGCGGCGATCACGTTCCCGCACGCGTCGAGCAGGTGCTCGCAGTTGTCGATGACCAGGAGCAGCGACTTGTCGTGCAGGTGCTCGATCAGCACCTCCTCGGAGGACTCCGCCGATCGGTCCGGGACGCCGAGGGCGTCGATGATGGCGTGATCGGTCAGCGCCGGATCGCGGAGCTCGGCGAGCTCGACGAGCCAGACGCCGTCCGCGAAAGCCCGGTGCGCGGTTTCGCCGACGCGAATTGCCAACCGGGTCTTGCCCATCCCACCGGGGCCGAGCAGCGTCACCAGCCGGGCGGAACCGAGCAGCGCGCGGATCTCGCCGACCATCGCCCGCCGACCGACGAAGCTGGTGACGGTCTCCGAGCCGGGGAGATTGCCCAGACGCCGGGTCATGTCACCACCAGCTCACGATCAGCTCGGTGAGCAGTGACGCACATCACTGCTGCCTCAAGTGTAGTCCTCGGCCAGCCGCCCGCCGCGAACGGTTCGAAGCCCAGGAGCAGCATCGTCGTGGCCGCGGCGGCCAGCGACCGGTTGTCCCCCGGCCGACATCGCCGGGCCGGTCGCTGATCGCCTCAGCGCGTCGTCTCGGTGGTTCTGGAGGGTCCGGTGGAGACCGTGTGCGCGGCCACCCGCGTCGGCGCCTACCCCCAGCTCGAGCAGGTGCTCAGCTGACCGGGTCAGCCGTGCGGCAGCCTGATGTTCCGGTCGAGCCGGTTCGTTCAGAGTCCGTAGGTCTTGCCGATGATGTCGCGCTGGATCTCGCTGGTGCCGCCGTAGACGGTCGAGACCACGGTGGAGCGCAGCATCGACTCCATGCCGTACTCGGTGGCGTACCCGTATCCGCCGAGCATCTGCATTCCCTCCAGCGAGACGTGCTTGGCGAGTTCGGTGCACTTGAGCTTGACCATCGAGGCCTCGCGCGCGAAGACCTCGTCAGGTCGGTCGTCGATCTGCGCGGCCACGCTGTAGACCAGCAGCTGCGCGCATTCGAGCTCCGTGGCCATGTCGGCGATGCGGTGCTTGAGCGCTTGGAACGAGCCGATCGGGCGCCCGAACTGCTCTCGCTGCCTGACGTAGTCGAGCGTGTCGTCGAAGGCGCGGCGGGCGGCCCCGAGCATGCTCGCACCCAGGATCATGCGCTCCAGGTTCAGGCCGGCCATGAGCTGGTGCCAGGCTCGGCCGACGGTGCCGACGACGGATTCGTCGGGTACGAAGCAGTCCGTGAAGTACAGGTCGTTGACCTCGCGCCCACCCATCGTGTCGATCCCGCTGATCCGCAGGCCCTCGGCTGACGTGGGCACCATGAACTGCGTGAGGCCCTCGTGCTTCGAGGACTCCCTCGAGGTGCGGGCGATGAGCAGGATGTGATCGGCGATGTGGGCGTTGGAGCACCAGGTCTTCTGCCCGTTGATCCGCCAGCCGCCGTCGACCTCGTCCGCTCGGCACGTCAGCGCCCCGACATCGGACCCCGCGCCGGGCTCGGACATCGAGATCGCTTCGACCCGACCGCGGATCACGCCTTCGAGCACGATCTTCTTCTGCTCCTCGGTTGCGAACTTCTCGTACGCGGCCGCCGCGATGATCGAGGTGGCGAAACCGCCCATCGGGACGCGCCCGTAGGAGGTCTCCTCCAGGAGCAGGCACAGCTCGGTCATGCCCTGACCGGCGCCGCCGAACTCCTCGGGCAACGAGGTGCCCAGCCAGCCGGCGTCGGCGAGCTTGCGGTAGACCCCCTCGTCGTGCGGTTGAGCCAGCGCGGCTCGTTGTTGCTGGGTGCCGCACTCGCGCCGGCAGAAGTCGGCGACCGCGTCGACGAAATCACGGCGCTCTTCGGTCAGAACCCTGGGCATGGAGGACGTCCTCTCGGGTGGATCGGTCAGCGGTACATCTCATCGATGAGGTCGGCGTAGGTGTCGTGGACGACCGCGCGGCGCAGGCTGAGCTTCGGGGTCAGTTCGCCGGATTCCGCCGTCCACGGGCCCGCGATCACCCGGTGCTGCTTGACCTGCTCCACGCGGGCCAGTCGGGCGTTGGCGCTGGCGACGAGCGCGTCGAGTTCGGCACGCACGTCGGGGTGCAGCGCCAGGTCGTCCAGGTCAGCGGTGTCCAGCCCGCGTGCCTTCGCCCAAGCGGGGGCGCCGTCCTCGTCGAGCACGAGCAGGGCGGTGACGTAGCGGCGCCGGTCGCCGATGGCGACGGCGTGCGCGACGAGACGATGGGCTCGCAGCAACGACTCGATCCCGCTCGGGGCGATGTTCTTGCCACCTGCGGTGATGAGGAGGTCCTTCTTGCGGTCGGTGATCGTGACGATGCCGCGTTCGTCGACGACTCCGATGTCACCGGTGGCCAGCCACCCGTCGGTGTCGGTCGCCGGTTCGATGCCACCGTCGGCGTCGAGGTAGCCGGGGGACACGACAGCGCCGCGGACCAGCAGCTCGCCGTCGGGGGCCACGGCCACCTCGACACCCGGCGCCGGTCGGCCGACGCCACCGAGCGCGAACGCTTCCGGGGTGCTCACCGTCGCCGCACCCGTGGTCTCGCTCAGGCCCCACACCTCGTGGACCACGAGTCCCAGGCCGGCCAGGAATTCCAGGACCGAGGTGGGGATCGGTGCCGCCCCGCTCACGGCGCGGTGGCACTCGTCGAGACCGATCGCGGCGCGGATCGGTCGCAGCACGGCCCGGTCGAGTTCGGCGTACCGGGTCAGCAGGTCCGCCGGAACCTCCTGGTCCGCGGAGCGCAGGCGGAACACCTCGAGCGCGACCTCGCGGGCTCGCTCGACCGCGGCCGCCTCGTCTCCGCCGAGTGCGGCGAGGCGTGCGGAAAGACCGTCGGCCAGCTTCTCCCACACCCTCGGGACCCCGAAGAATCCGTGCGGGCGCACCGCGACCAGCGTGGGCAGCAGCTGGGCCTGATCAGGGCAGATGGTGACGTGGCCGGCGTTGCAGATCGGCATGTAGATGCCGAGCACTCGTTCAGCGATGTGCGCCAGCGGCAGGTAGGACACCGACCGCGGATGCTCCGGGACGGGGACGAGGTGGTCCTGCATCGTCGACTCGTGGATGACGTTGCGATGGGAGAGCACCACGCCCTTGGGCTCACCTGTGGTGCCGGAGGTGTAGACGACGGTCAGCGGTCGCTCAGGCGTCGCCGCGTCGGTGAGTTCCTCGAACGCCGCGTCGACGCCCGCCGCGCCGCCCCGCAGCTCCGCGTAGCTCACGAAGAGGGGGTCCGAGGACGGCGCGCTGGCGGCGTCCAGGACGACGACGGCGCGCAGACCGGGCGACGCGTGAAGGACCGGCCGCCACCGGTCCAGTTGCTCGGCGCCCTCCAGCACGATCAGGGCGGGGGAGCTGTGCCCGGCGATGAAGCGGATCTGCTCGGTGCTGAGCGTGTCGTAGGTCGTGCAGGGCAGTGCGCCGACGTGGATCGCGGCCAGGTCGGCGACCCAGTGCTCGGGACGCCGCGACATCGCGATGAGCACCCGGTCACCGGAACGGAGTCCGAGCGCCGACAAGCCCCTGGTCAGGGCGGCGACTTCGGCACGCAGCTGGGACCACGTCCAGGTGCTCGCCTCGGCGTCGATGCCGCTGGTGAGCGCTGGGTGTTCGGGGAAGGACCGCGCGTTTCGGCGCAGCAGCCCGGGAATCGTCTTGCCGTCGACATCATGGCGGATGGCGTCTGCTGTGGACACGACCTGTTCCCTTCATCGCGAACGGTGGTCTGCGGGTTCGAGCATGGGGGCGAGGAATCGGCGCGCGATGGCGCGCACGTGCTGGTCGTCATCGAGGTCGATGCGACTGCTCGGGGTGACCAGGAACGACGTCGAGATGCGGACCATCATCTCGGCGACGACCTCGACGTCGACGTCCGCGGAGACGGTTCCCGCGCGTTGTTCTCTGCTGAGTCGTCCGGCGACGAACCGGCTGACCGTGGTCATGGTCCTGCCGCCGTCGCTGATCATCGACGGCACGACGATCTCGGGTTCGGTGTCCATGAGGCCGCCGATGAGGGGGTTGTTCCGGATGGCTCGCAGCGAGCTGGCGAAGCCGATCTCGACGCGCTCGGCGACGGTCTCGGCGCCTCGGATGTCGAGCAGGAATTGGTCGAAGTAGCGGCGGAACTCGCGGCGGATCACCTGTTGGACCAGGGAGTCCTTGGTGCTGAACCGGCGGTAGACGGTGATCCGGGAGACCCCGGCTCGTTTGGCGACGTCCTCCATCGTCGATCGTCGGATGCCGATCCGGCGGAACTGCTCGTGCGCGGCTTCGAGGACGCGCTCGGTGGTCTCGTCGGTGGTCTCGGAACGGTCGATGGCCTCGGCGAACGCGCGCTCCAGCAACGACTCCCCGTCGTCGGTCCCAGGAGTGATCAGGCCGGACAGGATGGGTTCCACGAAGTCCTTCTTTCGACCGAGGTCTGGTGTTTCGGATCACGCTGTGGTCTCCTCTGATACAGAGAAGCACAATGCGTATCAGTATGCCAACCACGGTTCGGGAACTCGAGGAGGAGTTCGACCATGGAAGAGCACAACAGGCGAAACGCGTTGAAGATCGGCGGAGTTCTGGGCGCGCTCGGGGCGCTGAGCGCAGCGGGTTCCGCGCATGCGCGTCCTCTGTGGACGTGGTCGCCGGGCGGGTCGGTCGCAGGTACCGGTGCGGGTGTCGACCCGAGGTGGGTGTGGGACCCCGAGGCGGACGACCTGGTCGCCTCGCTGCTCGACCGAGGTGACGTGCCGCGGGTCAACGAACTGCTGCGGACGTGGACCAAGAACAGCCAGTCACTACCGGACGGATTGCCCGCTGACCTGCGGGAATTCGTGGAACAGGCCCGCGCGCTGCCGTCATGGGCGGACCAGGCGAAGCTCGACCAAGCCTACGACTTCACCGAGCGGAGGGGTTTGTACCTCGGGCTCCTGTACGGGATGGCCAGCGGCATGATGAGCACGGTCATCCCGAAGGAGGCGCGCGCGGTCTACCACTCCTACGGCGGCGCGAACATGAAGGACCGCATCTCCAAGACCGCCAAGCTCGGCTACGACATCGGCACCCGCAACGCCTACCGCCCCGACGGCGAGATGATCGTGACCTGCGTGAAAACCCGCCTGGTGCACGCAGGCGTACGTCACCTGCTGCCGCAATCGCCGCACTGGAACCAGGTCGCGCCCGAGGACGTCCCCATCAGCCAGGCCGACATCATGGTCACCTGGCACAGCCTCGCCACCACCGTGCGGCAGAACCTCGTCAAGTGGCAGGTGCCGATCCCGCCGGTGGACTCCGAGGCCTACCTGCACTCCTGGCAGGTCACGGCGCACATGCTCGGAGTCGACGACGAGTACATCCCGGCCTCGTGGGACGAGGCCGACGCCCAGGCGAAGCAAGTGCTGGACCCCGTTCTGGAACCGACGCCCGAGGGCAACAACCTCGCCCAGATCCTGATGAACATCGGGCCGGACAACGGCGCCTTCAGCGAACCGCTCATCGGCGCGTTCACCCGCTACGTCCTCGGGGACCGCATCGCGGACTGGCTGCTGATCCCGCGCGAGCCCGTCTACGACCCGATGCTGCGGACGTTCTGGCCCCCGTTCATCGCCGCCCGCGAACTGGGCGTCCAGTTCCCCGGAGCGCCCGAGACGTACTGGATGTTCGACGAGTTCCTGCGTCAGGCGGTCCTGCTCTACCTCTCCGAAGGCGAGCAGATCAGCATCGAGATCCCCCAGGGCAACCGTCCGTCCTGAAACGTGACCACGACCGGTGGTCTGGGGGGACACCGGTCATCCCCGTTCGAGGAGGAGCGTGCAGCATGGCTGAGTTGAGCAGACGCGCGGCGTTGCTGACCGGTGGTGCGGCCGCGCTGGGTGCGCTGGTGGCGTCGTCCCCGGCGCAGGCGCGGGCGCTGGTCGGGTGGAACTGGTCGCCGAGCGATTCGGTGGCGGGGTCGGGATCCGGGGTGGATCCGCACTGGGTGTGGGACGCCGACGGCGATCCGTTGCTGGCGTCGCTGTTCGAGCGCGGTCTGATCCCGAGGGTCAACGAGCTGCTGTGGAACTGGGAGCGCAACGACCAGGCGCTGCCCGACGGCTTGCCCGCGGATATGCGCGACTTCCTGGAGCACGCCCGGCAGCTGCCGGCGTGGGCCGATCGCGAGAAGCTCGAAGCCGCAGCCGAGTTCAACAAGGCCCGCGGGATCTACCTCAACCTGTGCAACGGGCCCGGCGGCGGCATCCTCGCGACCGCCATCCCCAAGGAAGCGCGCGCGGTCTACCACTCGGCCGGTGGCGCCGACATGGAGGACCGGGTCGCCAAGACGAGCCGGTTCGGGTTCTCCGTCGGGGCGCTCAACGCCTACCGACCTGACGGCACGTGCGTCGTCGAGTGCGTCAAGACGCGGTTGGTGCACGCTGCCGTGCGGCACCTGCTGCCGCAGTCGCCGCACTGGCGAAACGGCGCCGCCGAGGACATCCCCATCAGCCAGGAGGACATGCTGGTCACCTGGCACACGTTGCCGACCTTCGCGATGCGCACGATGCGCGAGTGGGAGGTCGCGATCACCGATGACGAGGCCGAGGCCTACCTGCACGTCTGGCAGGTGACCGCGCACGTGCTCGGCATCTCCGACGAGTACATCCCCGCCACCTGGGCCGCGGCCCACGCCCAGTCCGACCAGGTCCTGGCCCGCAACATGGGGCCGACCCCTGAAGGCGTCACGCTCACCGACATCCTGCTCGGCCAGCTGGCCGAGCAGACCAGTCCGGGCAGCGTGAGCCGCCCGATGTGCAACGCCCTCGCCCGCTACCTGGTCGGCGACCGGGCCGCCGACTGGGATGGGATCCCGCGCGAACCCGTGTGGGACCGGGTGATCCCGGAAGCTTGGCCCGCCGTGGTCGAGTTCCGCGAGGGACTCATCACCGCGCCCCTGGTGCCCGAAGCCGCTTGGGCGCTCGACGAAGCCGTCCGCCAGTACATCTACTTCTACCTCACCAAGGGACAGGAGACGAAGATCGTCATCCCCACCGGGAACCGACCGGAGTGACTCAGGATCCACGCGGACGGGGTGGTGGGGCCGAGATCAAGATCGTGCGCCACTTCTACGGAGAGGAGTTGATGTCCGCGTAGCCGTGCGCGGTCGCGACGAACTCATCCACGAACATCTGGTGGACTTCGCGCGCCCGTTGCTGGGTGAGGCAGCGCCGGGCCGGCTCGGCGACCTCGGTGCACGGCGCGGCGATGGTCGTCTCGTACTCCTCTTCGCCGGTCACCGGGTCGACCCCGATCCGCGCTGTGGTGAACACCCAGGTCTGATCGCCGATGGTGACCTCGGTCCGCTGCAACATGACCACGGACCCTACGACCCGGGACCCCGGCTGCGCAGGGTCCAAATCCCCCCGAGTGCTGCCCGCCGGTCGGCGGAGAATTTCCCTTGCCGATGGCGGGACTTTTGGCACGTGCGGACGCCGCATCCAGTCGGTTCACTGGTGAGGACACCCCGGCCACGGCGGTTGGGGCCTCACCGACGACTGATGGGTAAGGGGGACGCAGCAATGACCACATCCCGGCACGGCGCAGACGCCAGGACCACGATCGACTGGACCACGCTCAGCATCGGGCTCGTCATGCTGCTGGTCCTCGCCACGGTCGCGCTGTCCTCGCTGGTCGTCGGCGTCTAGCCGACCGCGTTCGATCGTGCGGGCGTGGACGGCTACGGGTTCGTGGATCTGCGGCGTCAAGTCGATCCAGTCGTCGTCGTACACAGGGCACCGGGTCTTCAACCAGATCACGTTCCGGCGTGCTTCCTCTTCGGTGTCGAACCCGATGAACGCCTGCCGCTCGCCGAAGACCAGGTAGGTCAGGAGCCACTTCGGCGGAATCTGCTCGAGGATGATCTCGTACGGTGGGATGGGAAGCCAGTCCGAGTGCCCAGCTTGCCACCGTCCGATGATCTCGGTCATGGATTCCCCTCAGCCGCGGGCTTGCCCATGCAGTATCCGACGCGTGGGCCGAACTCGATCGGGCATTTCGGCCCGTGGGAACACCTGGAGATCCACAGCTCGGGGAGCGTGCTGCCGTCAGCCGGGATTCGATCACGGCCAGGGCGTGGAGGGAGGTCTAGGGAGATTCGGGCGACTCCGCCGCTGTGCGCAGCTTCGGGGTCAGTCGCTGGTGGTCGAGGGCGGCCAGACCGGCCTGATCGATGGTCTCGGCGGTCTCGGCGGCGAAGTCGACCAGCTCCGCCACTGCGATGGAGTGCGGGGGATCCTGGCTGTAGGGCTTGATGTGCTCGGCTGCCCGGCGCAGCAGAGCGGCGGCTCCGGTGGCGTTGCCCCGGTGCAGGTGGGTCAGGCCGACGGCGAGTTGGGCCAGTCCCTTCCACAGGGCGCGCTGCGCGTCGGGCGCTGTTTTCCACGCCCCTTCGAGGACTTCGTGGGCGTGGAACGGCCGTCCGTCGTCGAGGAGCTGTTGGGCCTGCTCCAGGCTCTCCTGCGGGGTGAGCACGAGATCTTCATCGATGCGCTCGACGCCCGGGGAGCCGTGCGGCAGCGGGCGGCCGAGCCCATCGCGCGGACGGGCGTTGCGGGCCCGCCCCTGTTCATCCCGGTCGCGTGGAGTCATACCCCGAGTGTCCCTGGTCTCCGGGTCTCATCTCAGGGGCCGAGATGAGATTGCCAGGCACCTGCTAGACATGGTGTCCATGCGCAACCCGTGGACCGTGCACATCTCGGACGCGTTGCAGGTCCGGCTGGACCGCTACCGCGACGGCCGTCCTGGCCGAACCACGACGACGGTGGTGTTCGAGGCCATCGAACACCTGCGCGCGGATCTCCCGGAGCTGGTGCGCACAGCGCACGCCCGTCCGGCTTCACCGTGGGCGGCACCGCGGTGGCAGCAGCGCTACCTCGGTTCCGGGCCGGTGCAGATCCGTCTCCGCCCCGGGGTCGCCGAAGCCGACGTGCTGGGCCAGGTCTCCGCCGAACTGGGCGGTCTGCCCCCGGCGACATGGATCCCGCCGCTGCTCAACGCCTACCTGCCCGGCCGCAAGGAACCCGACAACATGCCCTGGCTGATCCAGGAGACCGGCGCCTAGCAGCCCGCCCCAGCTACCGCCTCGTACCTGGTCGAACTGGCAGGCGGCGCTGGTCGACCTCACCAGCACCCACGCTTCTGGCGGCGCTGCCATCGCCCCGAGGTTCGAGGGGCGCCGGGCGCGCGAGATTAACGTTGCTTAAGGCGAGAGGCCGTACTTAGCGTGCGTCACACGTCGCCGCTCGCAGTGCCGTGCGGCCGACTCCGATCCGGTTGACGTTCGCCCGATGCCGAAGCTCGCCGGGACTCGAAGCGGGCACCGCGGCACGACCTGAATGCCCACGCAGCCAGGAAGGGACAACGATGTCCTCCACTTCCCAGAGTTCGTCCGCGGTGCCCGCTGCGGAAGATCCGCGCCTGACGCGGTTGATCACCCGCAAGCTGATGCCGCTGCTGATGATCGCCTACATCATCTCGTTCATCGACCGCACGAACATCGGGCTCGCGAAGACGCACCTCGAGGCCAATCTCGGCATCTCGGCGGCGGCCTTCGGGCTGGGCGCGGGCCTGTTCTTCCTCGCGTACTCCTTGTGCGAGGTGCCCAGCAACCTCATGATGCACCGCTTCGGGGCGCGGTTCTGGATCACCCGGATCATGGTCACCTGGGGGCTGCTGTCGGCAGGCATGGCTTTCGTGCAGGGGGAGACCTCGTTCTACGTGATGCGGGTGCTCCTGGGCATCGCCGAGGCCGGCTTCTTCCCGGGGGTCATGCTGTACCTGACCTACTGGTTCACCCGCCGCCAGCGCGCCGCTGCGATGGGCATGTTCCTCGCTGCGGTTCCGGTCGCCAACATCGTCGGCGCACCGCTGGGCGGAGCGATCCTCGAGCTCGATGGTGCCGCCGGCCTGCACGGCTGGCAGTGGATGTTCATCGTCGAAGGGCTGCCCGCGGTGTTCCTCGCGGTCGTCGTGTGGAAGCTGCTGCCCAACGGTCCGCGCGATGCGAAGTGGCTCAGCGAGGAGCAGGCCGGTCGGCTCGAGGCGCACCTCAGGGCCGAGCAGGAGGCCGGCGCCGCGGAATCCGGCACGCACTCCTTCGCAGGCGTGCTCCGGGACAAGTTCATCGTGCTGGCCATCGCGATCTACTTCTGCCACCAGATCGCGGTCTACAGCCTCACCTACTTCCTGCCCACGATCATCGAATCGTGGGGCGAGATGAGCAGCCTCACCATCGGCCTGATCACCGCTCTGCCGTGGGTGGCCTCGGCGGCCGGTGCGCTCCTGCTGCCGCGCTACGCGACCAACGCAGCGCGCTCCCGCAGCATCCTGGTGGGCGGCCTCGCGGCGATGACCGTCGGATTGCTGATCGCCGCGGTCGCGCCGGCCGTCGTCGCGCTCCTGGGCTTCTGCCTGACCGCCGCGTGCTTCTTCGTCGTGCAGCCGATCATGTTCGCGGTGCCCTCCACCCGCTTGTCCGGTGCGACGCTGGCCGGTGGGATCGCGCTGATGAACACCCTCGGCATCCTCGGCGGGTTCGTCGGCCCCTACGTGATGGGCCTGCTGGAGGAAGCGACCGGCAGCGCGGTGTCCGGGCTGTGGTTCGTCGCCGCGCTCGTGGCGGTCGGTGCTGTGCTCGGGCTCGGATTCCCCAAGCGCGACCCGCTCGTCCAGGACCGCGCGGCGAAGCCCGATCAGCAGACCGCGGTCGGGGAGTGATCCGGCTTGCGGGGCGTTGCCCGAGATCTTGTCCGTCGCTGAAATCGATATGAGAGGTGCCCATGCCCGCGGCCAGGAAAGTCATCATCACCAGCGCCGTCACCGGCGCCATCCACACACCGTCGATGTCCAAGCACCTGCCGGTGTCGGCGGAGGAGATCGCCGAAGCCGCGATCGGCGCCGCCGAGGCCGGTGCCGCGGTCGTGCACATGCACGCCAGGGACCCGGAGGACGGCCGCCCGTCCCAGAACCCCGAGCACTTCGCGCCGATCCTGGACTCGCTCAAGCGCAACACCGACGCGGTCATCAACCTCACCACCGGCGGTTCCCCGCACATGACGGTGGCCGAGCGGATGCGGCCCGCGGTGGAGTTCAAGCCCGAACTGGCGTCGCTGAACATGGGATCGATGAACTTCGGGCTGTACCCGATGCTCGACCGGTTCAAGGAGTTCGAGCACGACTGGGAGCGGGAGAACCTGGAGAACAGCCGCGATCTGGTCTTCAAGAACACCTTCGCCGACATCGAGACCATCCTCGAGCTCGGCCGCGCGAACGGCACGCGCTTCGAGTTCGAGTGCTATGACATCTCGCACCTGAACAACCTCGCGCACTTCCGGGGCCGCGGCCTCACCGACGGCCCGCTGTTCGTCCAGTCGGTCTTCGGCCTGCTGGGCGGGATCGGTGCGCACCCCGAGGACCTCATGCACATGCGCCGCACGGCCGACCGGCTCCTCGGCGCGGACTACCAGTGGTCGGTGCTGGGTGCCGGGCGCAACCAGATGCCGCTGGCGAGCATCGGCGCCGCGATGGGCTCGCACGTGCGCGTCGGCCTGGAGGACTCGCTGTGGATCGGACCCGGGCAGCTCGCGGAGAGCAACGCCCAGCAGGTCACGCGCATCCGCACCGTCCTGGAGGCGCTCAACCTCGAGGTCGCCACGCCCGACGAGGCTCGCGAGATGTTGCAGCTCAAGGGCCGCTCGGCCGTGGGCTTCTGATGGGCGGGCAGAGGGCGGACCACGACGTGCGCGTCGCGGTGGTCGGCGCCGGGTACATGGGCGGCGGTATCGCCCAGTCCTTCGCGGCTCGCGGCATCGACTGCGTCGTCGTCGACGAGACGGCGCAGCGGTCGCGGGAGCGGGTGCGGCAGCTGCACGAGGAGGCGGACGAGTTCGCCGCCGACGGGCTGATCCCGGAAGCGAGGGCCGACGCCGTTCGGGCCCACCTGCGCGCTGCCGAATCGCTCGAAGCGGCGCTGGCCGGAGTCAGCTACGTCGCCGAGGTCGTCCCGGAGCGAATCGAGGTGAAAAGGACGGTCCTGGAACGGATCTCGTCGTCCGTGGGTCCGGAGGTCGTCATCGGGACGAACACCTCGGCCATCCCGATCGGGGAGCTGGCCACGAGCGTCACCGCGCCCGAGCGGTTCCTGGGGGTGCACTGGATGAACCCCGCGCCCTTCGTGCCCAGCGTCGAGGTCATACCGGGAGCCCGGACGAGCCCGTCGGTGGTCGAGGACGTCGTGGGATTCCTGCGCGGCATCGGGAAGGTGCCGACCGTGGTCGGCGACTCCCCGGGGTTCGTCGCGAACCGGCTCCAGTACGCGCTGTTCCGGGAGGCCGCGCGCCTGGTGGAGGACGGGGTGGCCGACCCGGCGCAGGTCGACGAGGTGGTCCGCAACTCCTTCGGCTTCCGGCTGCCGTTCTTCGGCCCGTTCGCCATCGCCGACATCGCCGGCCTCGACGTGTACCGCGACGGGTTCACGACGCTGGAATCCGCCTACGGCGACCGCATCGGTACCCCGCGCATGCTCGTCGACCAGGTCGAGCGGGGACGGCACGGGCTCAAGACCGGGCAGGGCTTCTACGAGTTCGCCGACGGCGTCGGTGCCGATGTCGCCCGCTATCGCGATCGCGCCTACGCCGGGCTCGACCGGCTGCGCGCGGAGCTCGGGCAGGTCGATCTCGTCGAGCGGCGCGACCAGCTGCGCTGACGGCGGTGGGACCCCGGCCTGCGCTTTCCCCCGAGAGGAACCGAGAGGAGGCTACCGGCATGAAGTCGAGCAACCACGGTCGCAAGACGGGCGTCCGAGCCCTCCGGGTCTCCGCCGCGGACGTCGCCAGGGAAGCCGGGGTCACGCCGGCCACGGTCTCCTACGTCTTCAACGGCCGTGGCGGTGTGTCCGCCGAGATGCGTCAACGCGTGCTGCAGATCGCGCGGGAGATGGGCTACCCGCTCGAACGCCACCGCGCCAAGCTCGACGCCGATCGCACCCGCGTGCTCGGTCTGGTCCTGGCCCACATCGACAACCCCTTCTACGCCGACGTCGCCGCAGGCACCATCGACGCGGCACGTGGCCAGGGCTACGAGGTCTTCCTCGCCCACACCCAGGAGAGCCCGGAGACGCTGGCGAGCGTGGTCGAGGCGATGATCACCCGGCGCGTGGACGGCATCGTGCTCACGGTGCTGCACCCCGACGACGGCGGGATCGTCCGGAGGCTGCGCCAGACCAGGATGCCGTTCGTGCAGTTGATCCGCCGGATCCCCGGCCTGCACGCGGACTTCATCGGCATCGACGACGTCACGGCGGCCGAGGAGATCGTCCGCCACGTCGTCGAGCACGGGTACACCGATCTCGCGGTGGTGACCGGTCCGCACAACTCGTCGTCGTCGGGCAGCAGGGCGGAGGCGTTCGTCGCCACGGCGCAGCGGCTCGGCGCCCCGGTGCCATCGCACCGCAGGTTCACCACGAGCCTCACCGCCGAAGGCGGTAACCACGCGGCCCGGCACCTGATCGAAACCGGGGACGTGCCCCGCGCGATCGTCTGCGGATCGGACGCAATCGCCTCCGGAGTGATCGGAAGCCTGCGCGGGAACGGGATCCGGATTCCCGAGGACGTCGCCGTCACCGGCATCGACGGGGTCTTCCCGGCCGCCTCGATGCTGGCGGAGCTGACCACCATCAGCGTGCCCCGCAGGCACATGGCGGAGTTGGCCGTCGACCAGCTCATCCGCCGGATCGACGGCGCGGGAGGCCCCACCCGCGAATCCATCCGGCCCTACGAACTCCACATCGGCACCACCTGCGGTTGTCCGCCGCGTGCGATCAGCCCCGTGGCCGGCGAGTTCGCCGGCGCCACCTGAACCTCGAAGGAGCGACCATGCCAGAACGCATCATCGTCGTCGGAGGCGGCGCGATCGGCGGGGTCGCGGCCGCGCGGATGACCCACGCGGGCCACGACGTCACGGTGCTCGACGCCGACCACCGGCACGCCACCTCGCTCCGCGACCCGGGACTGCTGTTCGAGGAGGTCGACGGCCAGGTCTCGCGCCGCCGGCTGCAGGCCGTCTCGGACCCCGCGGAGCTGACCGGGCACTTCGACTTCGCGCTGCTCACCGTGAAGTCCCTCGCGCTGCGGCCCGCCGTCACACCACTCGTCGAGGCGGGACTGGTGGACACCTACGTCGCGCTGGGCAACGGCCTGGTCCAGGACCTCGTGCAGTCGCTGGTCGGACGGGACCGGTTGATCGTCGGTCTGATCGAGTGGGGAGCGACCAACCTCGGTCCCGGGCACCTGCAGCAGACCACCGACGCCCCCACGGTCGTCGGCGAGCTCGACGGCAGCAGCACGGAACGGCTCGCCAGGCTGCAACGGATCCTCGCGAGCATCGCCGAGGCGAAGACCACCGCGACCATCGCCAGCCAGGTGTGGACCAAACTCCTGCTCAACAGCACCTTCTCGGGGCTCGGCGCAGCGGGCGGATGCCTGTACCGGGACGTGGCGGCCGACCCCGTCGGGCGCGAGGTGGCCCTGCAGCTCTGGCGAGAGGGCTACGACACGGCCCGCGCCCTGGGCATGACTCTGGGGGAGGTGTTCGCGACCCCCGCCGATCAGCTGGTCACCCGCGACGCCGCCGACCGCGCGGCCGCCGAGGACGCCCTCGATCGGCTCATGGTCCGGGCAGGGCCCACCAAGGCGTCGATGCTCCAGGACCTGCAGCGGTCCCGACCGACCGAGGTCGACGTCATCAACGGCGGCGTCGTCGAGGCGGCCCGCACCATCGGCCGCGAAGCACCGCTCAACGCGGAACTGACCCGGATCATCCACGAAATCGAGTCAGGCGCCTGTCAAGCGGGCCCCGAAGCCTTCCACCGCCTGGCCAAGCTCACCACCAACGTCGGAACCCGGTGAAGCACCGAAAACACCGCTGACCCGCCGTCCACCAACAGCAGCTTCATCGGACGCCAAGGTCGAATGCTTGACCAGGGACGTGGCTTGTTCTTCGGCTGATCCCAGCGTCAGGGCGGTGTCACCGTGCCATTGCTGATGCAGGTGACCGCGCCACGGATGTCGTGCCAGCTCAGTCCCGTGTCTCCGAGCGGCATGATCAGCTCACCGGCCAGGCCGAAGCCACCGATCGGGCCGCCCCAGTGCGGCACACGCACCGAGATCCACCGGCCCCGCCGCAGGCGAACTCGCTTCACCGCGGCCCAGGGTGCTGTGAACGCACCCGCATCCGAAACGTAGGTCACCCCGTCGGGAGCGAAAACCAGCTGGAGACCGCGCATCGCGGCGTGCACCCGGTACACGCGCAAGGAGAAGCCGAGGCCAAGAGCGAAGAGCAAAGCGAGAGGGAAGTACACGAACCCGCTGATGCTTCCCAGTGCGGTGAGCGCGGACCCCGCCACCAACTCGATGACGACCATCACGGCCTGAGCAATGATCGGAGCCCGCATGCGCCGGAGTTCGCGCTGGTACGCGTGCGGAGAGCGGGTGATGACGAACGTGGCCGCGGCAGGAGGTGGAACGGGATGCACCAAGACAGTGTTCCACCGTCCACCCGGGCACGGCGGCGATTCGAGGTGGTTCCCGCCGAAGCCGCGGTCGCCGGTTCAGGCGGCTTCCGGTGCGGTGGTGGTGGGGTCAGCGGCTACGGCGATCCGGTGCGGGTCGAGACCGCCCTCGGTGAGAGTTTTCCGGTCTGCGTGCGTGGCTACGAGCAGGAGCTCGCCGCGCACGAGTCTGGTTCCGGGGAGTTGTAATTGTTCCAGAAGGCCGGAGGGATTCGGCACTGGGCGGACCCAGACGCCGCGTGCTCTAGCCAGCTCGCAGGCACGAGCCCTCAGCGGTTGCCATGGCGGGGGAATCGCGTCTTGCGCGGTGGGGCTGTCGTGGTCGTCTGCGGGGGAGTGGTCGGGTTGGGTGCAATAGGCGGTGGCCGGGCTGAGGCGCGGGTCTCGGCGGTTGTGCTCGCGCCATTGCTGGAGCTCGCGAGCGTAGTCGAGGGCTTCCACCCGGGCTGTGGGAGTGGAGATGACGGGGAAGGTGCCGCGGCGGTCGTCTCGGGCGGTGTGGGCGATGACGAGTTCGCCGCGGGTGATGCGCTCGGCGAAGGTGTCGATGCCGAGCATCTGGGCGGTGTCGATGTAGCGGGTGGTCACCTCGTCGATGACCTGTCCGGAGCTCTCGGTGGTGGTGCGCCATCGCAGGTGTTCGGGGCAGGTGGAGGTGCCGTGCAGGCGGCGGCGCCAGCATCCCCGGCTGTTGTCGCAGGGTTCCCAGTACGGCTCGACGGTTCCGGTGACGAACAGCTCGACCTGTTCGATGCGGAGTTGGCGGGTGTCGCCGCTGAGCGGTCGGATCAGTCGCACGCATGGCACCAACTGCTGCCAGTCCTCGTCAGCGCGGGAGGTCAGCCACAGCGGTTCGATGCCGTCGCGGCGGGTCAAGTCGGTGCGGCGCCGGGCGGTGACCGCGTCGATACCGCTGACCTGGATCTCCAGGGCGAACCGGGAACCGTCGGGTCGTTGGAACTGCACATCGGAGCGGTAGCCGCGGTTGGTGCCGTTCACTTCGGTGCGGACCGGGTCGTTGCCTGCGCTGCGGAAGGCGACGACGGCGCGGGCTTTGAGGATCTTGTGCTCTTGACTTTCGGAAGGGGAGGCCGGTGCGTGGCCTGCGCAGTCCTGCTCGCCTGGGAAGTGGACCCAGTGGAAGCCGTGTTCGTCTCGTTCCTCCCGGTGTGAGGACGCGTGGTGCGGGTTGCGTTTGAGGTAGACCCGGTGGCCTTCGATGCAACGTGCCACTCGCCGGCCCCGATGATGCCCTGGGCCGCTGCCGTGGCGGTCTTCGTGGAACCGGGTCCGGTCGAAATGGCCGCTGGGTTGGCCGAGTTCGGGAAGCCGGGCGTCGAGATCGACACCGTCGTCGTCATCGGAGAACGCGAACACCGTCACGAGCAGCGCTCCTCGCCTCGCGAAGTACGTCTTGGTGACCATCGTGACCATCGTGACCAGCGGGTCCGACATCGGTCCGGGGTCAGTCGTGGCTGACTGCGGGGCGTTGCTGCATGTCGGTGACACGGCTGGGCTGAACGGGGTGACTCGATCGGTGGCCCAAGGAATTCCGGGCGCCGCGCGCCTGGTGTCGGCTCAACCGTTCAGCCGCACCATTCGGCGATTCTGGTGAAAAACGCGATGCGGGTGCATCATTGGCGTTGAGAAGCGGGGAACACCCTCAACCGCAGGCGAAAGGAGGGCGCGCAGGTGCCCACCCGAGCAACAGTCGGCCAGACGACGAACCGCGGCCTCATCGTGGCGATCCAGGGATACCGCGCTGAAAAGCATGCGCTGATGCTGCTCGAGCGGCGATGATGGGTTCGCGCCAGAGACGTTCGCCGAGCTGGTGCTGGAGATCGCAGCGCCCGACTTCAACGGCTGTGCTTCGATTTCCGATGAGCGGCCCGGGAATGGAGTTGCATGCTGGGGAGCAGGAACGGACACCGACGCACAGCCAGGTCGGCGGATGGGGCGCTGATCGGTGTCGAGGACTTGGAGCCGCCGCGGTGGGCGGAGGTGGATCAGAAGGTCGCCGGCGCGGGCTTGTGGCAGACGGTCCACGAGCTGCCGATGGCGGCGAGGCTGGTGGTCGGGCTGTCGTTCCGGGCTTCGCCGGGCAGGACGGTTCTGGCGGGTGCGGTCCAGTTGGCTTCGGGCTGCGCGGCGGCGTTCGGCCTGTTCGCCACGGCCGGGGTGCTGACGCAACTGCTGACGGCCGGGCCCACGCCGGAACGGGTGGTGGCGTCGCTGCCGGCGATCGCAGCTGTGGTGGTGGCTTTCGCCTTGCGCGGGTTGCTGGACAGCGCGGTGTCGGCGGTGCAAGGGGTGTTGATGCCCTTGGTGCGCCGCGCCGCCCAGGATCGGCTCAACTCGGCAGTGGCCGACGTCGAGTTGCTGGCGTGGGAGGATTCCGACTTCCAGGAACTGGCCCGGCAGGGCGGATATCAGGGTGTTCAGGCGGTGGAGTCGAGCGTGCGCAGCATCGCTTCGATCTCCTCGGCGCTGGTGTCGCTGGCGGCTGCGCTGATCACGGCGGCGCTGCTCAATCCCTGGTTGTTGCCTGCGCTCCTGGTGCCCACGGTGGCCGAGGCGTGGGCGTCGATGCGCGCGGCGAAGCAGGGCTATGTGAACTTCCTGAGCCTGGTGACCCGCCGGTTGCGGCTGCACGTCGTGGAGAACCTGCTGGTCGCACGGGATGTGGGAACGGAACGCACGGCGCTGAACCTGCAGGACTCGCTGCTGACCGAACATCGCCGCATCGCTGATCAGGTCACCGAGGAGGCGATCCGCGCGGAACACCGGCAGACCTGGACGCGGTTGATCGGACGCACCCTGGCCGGCGCGGGCACCGGTCTGGCCTACTGCGTGCTCGGCGTGCTCCTCTACATCGGCGCGATGCCGCTGGCCATCGCTGGAGCCGCTGTCATCGCGATGCGGGCTGCGGCGAGTTCGCTGTCGACCACGATGGTGTCGGTCAACCGCCTCTACGAGCACTCGTTCTACCTGCGGTTCTACACCCAACTCATCGCCGAATCGGCGCGGCGCCGCAGGCCCGCGACCGGTGTGCCCGTTCCCCGCAACCCGGAGACGATTCGGCTGGAGAACGTCTCGTTCACCTATCCCGACGCCGACGAACCGGCGCTGGTCGACATCGACCTGACCTTGCACCGCGGTGAGGTCGTGGCGCTGGTCGGCGAGAACGGATCCGGCAAGACCACGCTGGGAAAACTCATCACGGGGCTGTACCCACCGACCGAGGGCCGGGTGCTGTGGGACGAGGTGGATCTGGCCACAGCGGATGCTCATAGCGTGTACGAGCAGGTTGCCCTGATCGACCAGGATCCCGCGCGGTGGCCCATGACCGCCGACACCAACATCCGCATCGGAAACCTCGCGGCGCCGGAGCCCTACGGTGCCACCTGGGAGACCGCGTTGCGCGAGTCCGGTGCCGATGAGGTCCTCGCCAAGCTCCCCCAAGGACCGGGCACGGTTCTGTCGCGGCAGTTCCGAGGAGGCCATGAGCTCTCCGGCGGGTCGTGGCAGCGGCTCAGCGTGGGGCGGGGGATCTTCCGCGATCACGCGGCGGTGTTGATCGCCGACGAGCCGACCGCCGCGCTCGATGCGAAGGCCGAATCGCGAGTGTTCGCCGGCTTGCAGCGCGCGACCAAGGGGTCCCGTGACGACGCCCATCGCACCACGGTTCTCGTCACGCACAGGCTGGCCAACATCCGGCGCGCCCACCGCATCGTCGTCATGGATTCAGGCCGCGTCGCCGAAACCGGCACCCACGACGAACTGATGAGAGCCAACGGCCTGTACCGAGAGCTGTTCACCATCCAAGCCCGCGCCTACTCAACGGAGCCGAGTTGTCGCAACTGCAGCACGGCGCCACGCCGAGAATGACTGTGGTTCCCCGGACCGGGTTCTACTGCTGGGTGCGGCCCTCCCAATAGGGTTCGCGCAGTTTGAACTTCTGCAGCTTGCCGGTGGCGGTACGGGGGAGTTCGCTGCGGAAGGCCACCGATGTGGGTGCCTTGTAGCCGGCAATCCGGTCCTTGCACCACCTGATCAGCTCGGCTTCCATCTCGGGCGTGCCCTCTGACTCGGGAGCGAGCACCACGAGCGCCTTGATCGTCTCGCCCCACTTCTCGCTGGGCACGCCGATCACGCACACCTCCGCGACCGCGGGATGGGAGAACAGGGTGTCCTCGACCTCGATCGAGGAGACGTTCTCGCCGCCGGTGATGATGACGTCCTTCTTGCGGTCCGCGATCGTGAGGTAGCCGTCGTCGGAGAGGTAGCCGCCGTCGCCGGTGTGGAACCAGCCACCGTCGAGCGCCTTCTCGGTTTCCTCCGGCTGCTCCCAGTAGCCTTCTAGCACCACGTTGGAGCGTGCCAGCACCTCGCCGGCCCCCTCCTCGGACTGGTCGATGCTCAGTCGTACGCCGAGCGCCGGTGCGCCGGCTCGGGTGAGCTTCTGCGCACGCTCTTCCGGGTCGAGGTCGTCCCACTCGGCCCGCGTGCGGTTGACCGTCAGCAGCGGTGAGGTCTCGGTGAGGCCGTAGATCTGGATGAACTCCCAGCCGAGCTCCTCCTGCACGCGCACGACCGTCCTCGTCGGCGGGGGTGCCCCGGCCATGATGATCCGCACCCGGTCCCGGCCGGGAATCTCGCCCTCCCAGTCCTGGGCGGCGTCCAGCACCGCTTGCGCGACCGCCGGAGCAGCGCACATCACCGTGACGCCGTGGTCGCGGACCCTGCGCAGGATCTCGGCTCCGTCGACCTTGCGCAGGATGATGTGCTGCCCTCCGACACCGGTCATGGCGAACGGCATGCCCCAGCCGTTGGCGTGGAACTGCGGGAGCGTGTGGAGGTAGACGTCGCGATCGCTGATCTGGGCGTGCAGCCCGAACGTGAGCGCGTTGACCCAGATGTTCCGGTGCGTGATCTGCACGCCCTTGGGACGCGCCGTCGTGCCGGAGGTGTAGTTGATCGTGGCGGTCGCCGACTCGTCCGGTTCCCAGGCCTGGGGTTCGGATCCCGGCGGCGCGTAGAGCGCTTCGTCGTCGCCGAGCACGAACTTGTGCTCGCAGCTGACACCCGCCAGCGCCTCCTCGAGCTCCGGATCGACGTAGAGCACCCGTGCGCCGGAGTGCTCGACGATGTACTGCACCTCGTCAGGCCGCAGCCGGAAGTTCACGGGGACGAGCACCCGCCCCCATCCGCTGACCCCGAAGAACGACGTGAGCAGCCGCGCGCTGTTGTGGCTCACGATCGCCACCCGGTCGCCGACACCGATGCCGAGCTGATCGAGTTTCGCGGCCTGACGACGCGCCAGCTCCCCCAACTGCGCGTACGTCAGCTCGCCCTGGCTCACCGCCGGCTGCGCCGGCTCGTCGACGACGCCTACCCGGTCGCCGTACACCTGCACCGCACGGTCGATGAAGTCGCTGACGCTGAACGGGACGAACATTGCTGGATCATCTCCTCGGGGACCTGGCCTCGGCGTCTGAAGAACCGCCGAGCCCGGTATCGCCGGTGTGCGGACTGAGTTGTGGGCGACAGTCGATGGGCGAGACGGTCAGGCAACTGCTGGCGGAGTGGCTTGGTACTCAAGTTCTCGGTCATGAGGAGAAGTACCACGGCGTGCGGATTGATGCCCAGAGCGCCGCGACGGTTCCGTGATGCAAGCGCGTTGCGGACTCCTGCCGTCCCAGCCGTTGGACGCTGTCCGGCGGACGTCATCGGCAGCCGGTGCCCAGGCAGTTGACGTGCAGGAGCATCCTGCCGTCGAGCCGGAGGGCGTAGTCCTCGCGTTGGGCGGGGGTGCCCGCTGCGGTGACCACGCCGTGCACGGTCACCGCGGCGTTGTCCGGGGTCGAAGCTGTGCACTCGACGGTGAAGTCGGAGCCGGGGTGGGCGTTCTCGGCGCCGGTGCTGCGGCACGCCGGGCGATCTCGCAGCAGAACGCCGTGCTTGGCCAGCTCGACCCGAGCGCCCAGCGATACGGCGTTGCGGTACCCGGCGGCCGAGATCGCCTTCGCCGGGTCTGCGCAGCCGGTGACCACCAGGGCGACCACTGCCAGTGCCAGCGCCAGTCCCGTCCTCATCTCCCACTTTCCGCCGCGGCCTCGATGGTCTCCACGACCACGTCCGGACATTCCCATGCCACCTGGTGCCGGCTGCGGGGCAGCAGGCGGTGGCAACCGCCCAAGAGCCGTGCCAGGCGGGTGTGGCACCTCGCCCACCGCACGGCCGCGTTCGCGCGCATCCCCCCGACGGCGGTGAGAATCCACACGGGTACGGCAGGAAACGTCGTGCGTTGTCGGAGCACGGCCAGGTCTCGCAGCATCGGTTCGAAGGCGAGGTACTCCTGCCACGCTGCGGTGATCGCGGCCGGTGAGCGGAATCGGGCACGTCCGGCCGCTCGCACCGCCGGGGGCAGCGGTCGGGACGTTTGCGCACGTGCGCCTGCCGTCCAGAGGGCTGGTCCGAACGGTGCGATGCAGGGCGCCGCACGGCGGCCCAGCGCTTCTGCGGCCAGCAGCGACCACTCCGGGTGCGGCGAAGCGCTGCCGCAACTCGGGTCCAGCAGCACGAGCGCGCGCAGCGAGCTCGGATGCCGTCGACCCATCGCCTCGGCGTGCAGCGCCGAGACCGAATGCGCCACCACCACCGCACCGCCGTGTCGGTCCGCGGCGGCGCTCAGCCGGTCGGCCTCGTCATCCAGGGTGGGCAACCCCGGTCGAGGTGCGCATCCGTCGAGGCCGGGGCGTTCCAGCCGATGCGCGCGATGCGCCGACAACGCGGTCAGGACCGGTTCCCAGTCGTAGGCGGCACCGGCCATTCCCGAGGTCAGCAGCACCGCGGGCGGTTCAGACATCGACACCACCCGCGGATCGCGTTCGACGGGCGTGGTTGACGGCCAGGGCGATCAGCCACGTCGCGATGAGGCCGAGCTGCACTCGTTGGGTCACCCCGGCTCCCGCGCCCATCCACAGCGCTCCCAGCGTCGCCACCGTCGCCAGCCCGGTCAGCGCACACCACGCCCAGCCCCAGCGTGCGCGCGGCCCGGTACCGGACTTGGCCAGTCCGCCCATGGCCACGAGCATGCCCAGCGCCGCAACGGAGCTGGTCATCTCGTGCACCGCGTGGGTGGCGGGGAGCGCTCCTACGAGCTCTCGCACGGCGCATCCCGAGTCGACGTAGCTCGCGCACGTCATCGGGGTCAGCGCACCGTCCAGCCCGGTGGCGACGCCGAAGACCAGCAGACCGCTCCACCCCACGACCCCGCCGACGCCGGACCGGATCCCGGCCACGGCGGCTGCGGCGGCCAGCAACCCGGCGAGTCCGTCACCGAAGCGGAAGAGCCGGCTACCGGGTTGGTCACGGGCGGCGAATTCGCTGACGTAGCCGTTGAGCGCGTCCAGATCCGGATTGATCCACGGCCCCAGCAGCCACAGGCTGTAGAGGACGGCGGCGCCCACGCAGCATCCTGCGACTGCACGTGCCTCCCACCGGGCCGCAACCCGGGCATCGGAGTCGGCCAGCATGAACTGTCCTAGGGTCGTGAGGTCAGCATCGATCGTCCACTGCATGCCAGCTTAAGCGGAGGAGGTACGGATGGGTCGGGCAGCGTCGGTGGGCCGGTCGACGAGCGAGTGGGGGCCTGCGACCGAGCCGGACTGGACGGCTCGAGTCCCACGGATCGCTGCCGGAACACTGGTGTGCATCGCGGTCCTGTGCGCCCTGGCTGCTGTCGGAGCGGCGTTCCGGAGCGGGATGCAGCCGGTGCGCGAGTTCATCGACCTGGTGCTGTTCCCCGCTCCCGCCAACCTCGGGTATGCGGCCTTCCTGCTGGTGTTGGCAGGGGCGTTGGGACGCCGCAAGCGCATCGCCTACCGGATCCTGCTGCTGGTGCTGGCCTTGCAACTCGTCCTGTCCGGGCTGGTGCTGCTGATCGCCCTGGCGATCCCGTGGGAGCCGGGTTTCGTCGAGCAGGTGCTGCCGAGCGGTGTGCGGTGGTCGCTGGGTGCGAACGTGCTGCTCACCGCGATCGCGATGGTGGTTCTGGGGTTGGCCTCGCGGCAGTTCTACGGACGGGTGCAGCGTGCCAGCGTGCCCAAGGCGCTGGTGACGTTCGTCGGACTCGCCGCGGTGTTCATCGTGCTGGGCTACGGACTGGTCACGGTGTTCTCAGGCTCGTTGCACGACTTCGCTGACCAGTTCAGCTGGACGGTCGAACGAGTCCTGGGAGGTGCGGTGACCCTGGACATCACCCGAGCCGGGGAAGCTCCGGGCTGGGTGAACCTCGTGCTCGGCACGTTCGGGATGGCCACGCTGTTCGCCACGCTGGCGGTGCTCTTCCGATCCCAGCGCACCGCCTCGGTCCTGCCCGCTGCCGACGAGCGCCGCGTGAGGCGGTTGTTGGCCGATCATGGCGAGGTCGACTCGTTGGGGTACTTCGCAACGCGGCGGGACAAAGCGGTGCTCTTCTCGGACAGCGGCAAGGGCGCCATCAGCTATCGCGTGGTCGCAGGCGTCTGCTTGGCCAGCGGCGACCCGCTCGGTGACCCCGAAGCGTGGGGACCGGCGATCGAGCGGTGGCTGGGGATGTGCCGGGATTACGCCTGGCGGCCGGCCGTGATCGGCGCCGGTGAGCGCGGCGCCCGCGCCTACGCGCGGGCGGGCTTGAAGATCCTGCGGTTGGGCGACGAAGCGGTTCTGGACCTGTCCACCTTCAACCTGGAAGGCCGCGAGATGCGGCCGGTGCGCCAGGCGGTGAACCGGTTGCACCGCGCCGGATACCGCGCGCGGATCCGCAGGCAGGAGGAGATCTCGGCGGAGGAGATGGCCGAGGTCGCCCGCCGCGCTGTTCGGTGGCGGGGAAGCGACACCGAACGCGGCTTCTCGATGGCGCTGGGCCGGTGGGGCGACCCGGCCGATGGCGGATGCGTGCTGGTCGAAGCCGTGAACACCGACGGTGAAGTGTGCGCGATGCTGTCCTTCGTGCCGTGGGGACGCACCGGCCTGTCGTTGGAAGCCATGCGCCGAGCGCCCGAGAGCGACAACGGGCTGGTGGAGTTGATGATCAGCTCCCTGGCGCGTTCGGGAGGGCATGCGCGGGGTGCGACACCCGCAGGTCTCCAGCGGCTCTCGCTGAACTTCGCGGTCTTCCGAGAGGTGTTCGAAGGAGGCGCCCGGTTGGGCGCGGGTCCGGTGCTGCGGTCCTGGCGCGGGATCCTGCTGTTCTTCTCGCGTTGGTGGCAGTTGGAGTCGTTGTACCGCTCGAACGCCAAGTACCAGCCCGACTGGGTGCCTCGGTTCATCGGTTTCGGCGATCGGCGCGATCTGGCCCGGGTCGGGTTCGCCTCGGCGGTGGCCGAGGGGTTCGTACCCCTGCTCGGTTCGAGTGGCACCGCCACCCCTGCCGCGGCCGCACCGGGTGAGGACCGGATGCCGGAGACCGAGCCGCACGAGCACGAGCCCGGTCGGCGATCGGTCCCCGAGCAGATGCGGGTTCGCCTGGACACGGTCGCCAAGATCCGGGAAGCCGGGGGTGATCCGTACCCGGCGCAGGTTCCGCGCACCGATTCCTGCGCGGAGATCGTCGAACGGCATGCCGGAACCGCACCGGATACCCGCACCGGCGAACGCACCGCGGTCACCGGACGAGTCGTGTTGATGCGTGACCACGGCCGGTTGTGCTTCGCCACCTTGCGCGATTGGTCCGGGCACCTGCAGGTCATGTTCACCACCTCCGACACGGGTACGACTCGGTGGCGAGCGTGGAAGAACGAGATCGACATCGGCGACCAGGTCTCGGTGCAGGGGGAGGTCATCACCACGCGTCACGGCGAGACCACGGTGCTGGCCGATGAATGGACCTTGGCGTCCAAATGCCTGCGTCCCCTGCCGGACAAGCATGCCGGTCTCACCGATCCGGAGACCCGATCCCGAGCGCGCTCGGTGGACCTCATCGTCGGTACCGAGGCCCGGGACATGTTGCGGGCCCGCTCGGCCGCCTTGCAGGCGTTGCGCTCGACGCTGACCGGACACCGGTTCCTGGAGGTCGAGACGCCGATCCTCCAACCCGTGCACGGTGGTGCCTCGGCGCAGCCGTTCCGGACTCACATCAACGCCTACGACATGCCGCTGTACTTGCGCATCGCCCCGGAGCTCTACCTGAAGCGGCTGTGCGTGGGCGGGGTGGAACGGGTCTTCGAACTCGGGCGCACGTTCCGCAACGAGGGGGTTTCGGCCCGGCACAACCCGGAATTCACGATGCTGGAGGCTTACCAGGCCCACGCCGATTACGCGGTGATGCGACAGCTGTGCGAAGAGCTCGTGCAGGCCGCGGCCACTGCGGTGCACGGGGCGCCGGTAGCTCGGCGGCAGGGCACCGGCGATGGTGCCGAGGAGGTCGACCTGTCCGGGAGCTGGCCGGTGATCACCGTGCACGAGGCGCTGTCCTCGGCGTTGGGGGAGGAGATCACCCCGGAGACCCCGCCGGAGCAGTTGCGGTCGTTGTGCGAGCGGACGCAGGTCGCCTGCGATCCGGATTGGCCACGTGGCGCGTTCGTGGTCGAGCTCTACGAGCGCTTGGTCGAGCGCCGCACGACGCGCCCGACCTTCTACACCGACTTTCCCGTCGATGTTTCCCCGCTGACCCGCCCGCACCGCCACGACCCGAGGCTGGCCGAACGCTGGGACCTGGTCGCCTTCGGCGTGGAGATCGGAACCGCCTACTCCGAACTCGTCGATCCGATCGAGCAGCGCCGCCGCTTGACCGAGCAGTCGTTGCAGGCGGCCGGGGGTGATCCGGAGGCGATGGAGTTGGACGAGGACTTCCTGCGCTCGTTGGAATTCGCCATGCCGCCCACCGGCGGACTCGGGCTCGGAGTGGACCGCCTGCTGATGTTGCTCACCGGTCGGCCGATTCGAGACACGTTGCCGTTTCCGCTGACCCGTCCCGGGGGTCGCACCTGACATGCGGCCGCCGGGTGGTGGAGGTGAGTACGCGAGTCGTGGTCCAGCGCCGTCCTCTGTGGAGTGACCTGATCAGGGGGCGTTCGCGTCGAGCTGGGCCAGCGTCGAGTGGAGTTCCTGCGCCAGAAGGCGCAGCCTGCGAACATCGTCCTGGCTCGCCACGGCAGCGGGCTCGGATGTCACGTGCGCATCCACGTCGAACACCGTTCCGGCGCGGTGCCAGACGCTGAACGATTCCAGGCCGTCGCCGTGTTCATCTCGGGTGACTCCCTCCAGGAGCAGCAGCGGTTCGCCGATGCTGACGTCGAGCGCCCGTGCGAGGTCTTGATCGGCGGGGACGGCCTGCACCTGTCGCGGGCCTCCGGAGGGGATGCAGCCGTGCTCGCGCATCAGGCCGAGCAACGAAGCCCCTTCGAGCAGTTCTGCGGTGAAGTGCGGGAACCTCGCGTGCGGCACGAGGGTTCGCATGAAGATGACGGGAGTGCCTTCGAGGTATCGAACCCGCTCGATCTTCCACGCTTCCGAGGTTCCCAGGACCGCCCGCGCCGGCTCGGGTGCCGTCGCGCGTTCGACGCTGAGCACGTGCGTCCGGAGTTGCTGGCCTCGTTGCTCGGCCTGCTCACGCAGTCCGCCTGCGCGGTCGACGTGCCGGTGCAGCACGGGTTCTGCGGTCACGACGCTGCCGCGTCCTCGTTGCCGGCTGATGATGCCGAGGGAAGCCAGGCTTGCCAGCGCTTGCCGGACGACGCTGCGTGAGACGCCGAACCGCTGCTGCAGCTCGGCTTCTGTGGGCAGCGACGACCCGGGGGAGAGCCGGTCGCGGATCTCGTGGCGCAGGATCTCCTGGATCTGGACGTGAAGCGGCCGCTCGTCATCCCGGTCGACGCGCGGCTCGTCGTCGTCCACCTGCAAGGGCACTCCTTCGTCGCGCGACTGGCTGCGGCGGCTTCGAGCGGCGTGAGATGCCTCTTGACCACGCCGTCGCGCCAAGCCTAGGGTACCGCCGAAAAGTACGTACGAAAAGTACGCACAACTGGCGCCCGGGCCAACGGAGGCTCAGGAGACGGAAGGTCGAGACCTTGGCGAAGATGCAGTCGCGGCAACGCCGCTTGCGAGTGCCCCTCTTTGAGACCCTGCAGAAGCTGCCTGCCGGACTCATGCTCGTGCCGCTGGTCATCGGAGTGCTGGTCAACACGCTCACCCCAGGAGCGCTCGAGGTCGGTGGCTTCACGACCGCGTTGTTCAAGGACGGCGCGCTGACCCTGATCGCCGTGCTCATCGTGGCGACGGGCGCACAGATCACCGGCAGTCGCAGCGGCAAGGCAGCGGCCGCGACCACGCTCACGGTGCTGGTCTGCAAGACCCTGGTGCCCGTGTGCCTCGCCGTCGGGCTCGGCCTGACCGTCGGGATCGACGGCGTTGCAGGGGTGTCGATCCTGGCGCTGCTCGCGATCTTCGGCAACAGCAACGGGGCGCTGTGGCTGGCCTTCGCCGGGGAGTACGGCGACGAGCGCGATCAGGGTGCCTACGTCGCCAGCGCCTTCGACGACGGGCCGTTCCTGGCGCTGATCTTCCTGGGAGCCTCCGGGCTGGGCGACATCCCGGTGCTCGCGCTGGTCGCCGCCATCGTGCCGTTCATCCTCGGACTGATCATCGGTGCCCTCGACGAGGAGTGGACGCGGGGCCTTGGACCACGTGCCCGCGATCGTGATCCCGTTCATGTCGTTCGCGGTCGGGACCGGGATCGATCTGCGAACGGTGGTGACCGGCGGACTGGCCGGGATCGTGCTCGGCGCGGGCGTCGTGGTCATCACCGGCGGCCTGACGTACCTGGGGTACCGCTACGTGCTGCGCCGGGGGGCGAAGAGCGGCATCGGATTCGCCGCGGGCACCACGGCGGGCAATGCCGTCGCGGTACCGGCCTCCGTGGCCGCCGCCGACCCCCGCTTCGAGCCGCTCGTCGCCTCCGCCTCTGCGCAGGCGGCCACGGCGGTGCTCGTCACCGCTCTGCTCGCTCCCGTCGTAGCGTCCTGGGCGCTTCGACGCGCAGGCGGTCTTCAGCCGACCCACGCCGTGGCCTGATCGGCCACCGGTAACCGAAGGAGAGTTGATGCGCGACCAGCGCACGGTGCGGTGCACGTACTACATCGAGTCCGCCAAGCCGCCCGCGGACGCTGCGGCGGTCATGGCCGGCGAGCAGTCCAGCGGCACGTTCGTCCCGGTCCCGGGCGAGTCACCGCGGATCCGGGAGCGCCACGCGGCCCACGTCGTCGAGGTGCGGGAGCTGGAGCGCCGGTCGCCTTCGCTGCCCTCTCGGAGCAGGCCGGAGCAGGTGCGGGCCGCGAACGTGACCATCGACATCCCGATGGAGAACATCGGCACCGATCTGGCCACGCTGTGGACCACGATCGCCGGGAACCTCTTCGAGCTCGGCGAGCTGCACGCGTGCCGGCTCAACCGGCTGGAGCTGCCCGACGACTTCGTCGCGGCGCATCCCGGGCCCGCCTTCGGCATCAAGGGAACGCGCAGGTTGATCGGGGACGCCGCGGGGGCCCTGATCGGCACGATCGTCAAGCCCAACATCGGGTTGTCCGAACCCGAGTTCCGGCAGGTCGTGCGGGAGTTGGCGCGGGCTTCGATCGATCTCGTCAAGGACGACGAGCTGATGACCGATCAGGCCCACCTCCCGCTGGAACGGCGGATCGCGGTGGCCACCGAGGAGATCCGCGCCGCCGAGCAGGTGACCGGCCACCCCACGATGTACGCCTTCAACATCACGGGCGACCTGGCAGGTCTGCGCCGACGGCACGACATGGTCGTCGAGGCGGGTGGGCGCTGCGTGATGCTGAACGTCCCGGTGATGGGGCTGCAGGCGCTGGAATGGCTCCGCTCGTTCTCCGAAGTGCCCATCCACGGTCACCGCGCCGGTCTGGCCGCGTCCATGCGCGCGGACGGCCTGGGCGTCGACTACGGCGTGTGGCAGCAGCTCGCCCGGCTCGCGGGCGCCGACCAGTTGCACGTCAGCGGCCTGCGCAGCAAGTTCTACGAGCGGGACGAGGAGGTCGCCGGCAACATCCGCGGGCTGCTCGCACCGCTGGGCGCGACCACCCCCGTGCTGCCGGTGCTCTCGTCGGGGCAGAACGTCACGACACCCGCGCCCACCTTCTCCGCCGTCGCGTCCACGGACCTGCTGATGCTCGCCGGGGGAGGGGTCGCGGCACATCCCGGGGGTCCGGCGGCCGGTGTCCGGAGCCTGCGCGACGCGTGGGCTGCGGCGACCGAGGGCGTAGCGCTGGCCGACGCCGCCGAGCGGCGAGCGCGAGCGGGGGACGACGCGCTGCTGCGCGCCGTCGAGAAGTTCGGGCAGGGGGCGGGATGACCAGCATCGGTTTCCTCGGCGACGACCTCACCGGGGCCGGTGACGTGCTGGCGCAGGCGCACCGCCACGGGCTCGAAGCGGCGATGGTGATCGGAGACGGCCCGCTTCCCCGAGACGCGGACGTCGTGGGCATCGCGGGACCGATCCGGTCGCTGGGCGGCGAGCCCTTCGCCGAGCTGGTGAGCAGCGGCCTCGCGCGGCTGGCCGCCCTCGAACCCGATGTCCTGCTGTACAAGGTGTGCTCGACGTTCGACAGCTCACCGGAGATCGGCAGCATCGGGCGCGGAATCAGCCTGCTCCACCGGCAGTTCGGCGATCACGGGCCGATCGCGGTGGCGCCCGCGCAACCGGGATTCGGCAGGTTCACGGCGTTCAGCGATCACTACGCGGCCCACGCGGGGACCGTGCACCGGTTGGACCGGCATCCCGTCATGTCCGTCCACCCCTCGACCCCGATGCACGACGCGGACCTGCGCCGCGTCCTCGCCGCGCAGCTGGAGGCGGGCGAGCAGGTCCGCGAGATCCACCTCCCGGCGTACGACGACGGCACGTTCGCGCAAGCGTGGGCCGAGCGGCGCCGGGAAACCGGGACCGCGGCCTTCGTCGTGGACGCGACTCGTGAGGAGCACCTCGACGCCATCGCCCGGGAGCTCCTGCAGGACGCGGCAGGTTCGGGTCCGGCGCTCGTCGTGGGCTCGGGCGGGATCATGGGTGCGCTCGCCCGCCTCACCAGCAACGCCGCGCCACCCGAACCGCCCGAGCACCGGGCGAGCGGCCCGGTCCTCGCGGTGAGCGCCTCCGCGTCAGCCGTCACGGCCGGGCAGTTGCGGGACGCGATCGAGCACGGCTGGGCGGACGTCGCCCTCCCGTCGACGATGCTGCACGGCGACGACGCCGGCCTCGCCGCGGAGTGGGAATCCCGCGTCGCCGAAGCGCTCGCCGCTGGTCAGGACGTCGTCGTGCACAGCACGCGAGGTCCAGGCGACGCCCGATTCGTCGACGACCGCCCGGTCGCTCCCGCCCACGTCGGCTCGCTGATCGGAGGGCTCGCCGCGCGGATGGCGGAGGAAGGACTCACCCGGGACATCGCGATCTTCGGCGGCGACACCTCCAGTCATGCCCTCATCGCGATGGGCGTGCGCGAACTGAGGGTGGCGCACCAGTTCGTCACGGCGGGTCCCGTGCTGAGGAGCCCGGACCCACCGGTCGCGGGATGCCGCCTGCTCCTCAAGGGCGGGCAGGTCGGCCCGGTCGACATCCTGCGCCGGTTCGCCGGTCAGATCCCCCACGCATAGCGAGAAATCACATCACCAGGAGGCGAAATGCGCGCCGTCATCAAGGAATCTGCCCAACCGGGTGCCGAATTCATCACCGACGCACCCGATCCGAAGGCGGATGCGGGTTCGGTGGTCATCGAGGTGGCCGCGGCGTCGCTGTGCGGGACCGATCGCGAGCTCTACGAGTGGACGCCCTCCGCGCAGGCCTTCGGCCTCCGGCTGCCGGTCGTGCTCGGTCACGAAGGCACCGGAACCGTGGTCGACGTCGGAGCGGGCGTCACGGGATTGCGGCCGGGGGATCGAGTCGCGCTGGAGAGCCACATCGCGTGCGGGCAGTGCTTCCCGTGCCGAACCGGTTCCGCCCACACCTGCGAGCGGACCGGGATCATCGGCATGCACATCGACGGCCTGTTCGCCGAGTACATGTCGGCGCCGCAGGAGATCTGCGTGAAGCTGCCCGAGGGCGTTCCGGTCGAGTCCGCCGCGCTGCTGGAAGCCGCCGGCGTCGCCGTGCACGCCATCCAGCGCTCCGGTCACGCCGTCACGGGAGGGTCGGTGCTCATCAGCGGCGCCGGGCCGATCGGTCTGGTCCTGGCCCACCTGTCGAAGCGGATGGGCGCGGCTCACGTCGTGGTCGTCGAACCGAACCCGTTCCGCCGCGCGCAAGCCGACGAGCTCGGCGTCCGCACGATGCTCCCCGGCGAGGAGGTGGTGGAGACGTGCCGCGAGCTCTCCGGTCGTCGGGGCGGCTTCGACGTCGCGTTCGAGTGCTCGGGAGCGCCGGGCACGCTGCCCGCGCTCTTCGAGGCGGTGCGTCGTGAAGCGGTGGTCGTCACGGTCGGGCACCCGAGCAGGCCCACCGAGATCGACCTGGCCGGCCACATCAACAAGAAGGGGATCACGCTGCGCGGTGTCTTCGGCCGCAGGCTCTGGGACAGCTGGGAGGAATTGCTGCTGCTGCTCGAGTCCGGACGGCTCGAGCTCGACTGGCTGGTCACCCACCGAATGCGGCTCGACGACATCGACGAGGCCATCGGACTGCTGACCGGCGACGCGGGCAAGGTCCTCCTGCTTCCCCACCTGACCTGACGAGCGCTCGCCGGCCCGAACCGTCTGATGTGGACGGCTGCTGTTCCGCCTCGACGCTCGTGCGGGCGCCTCTACGGAGACGCCAGGGCCCCGGGCCAGTGGAGTGGTGCGAGGTGCAGTCCGCCTTGACCCCAGCCTGCGCTGGTGACCGAGGTGGTGCCGTCGGGTTCGGTGATGACCTCGGCGGCGTGGGCGTTGATGTGGCCCGCTGGATCGTCCACTGCGAACCGGAACGGGTTCGCGCTGCGGTACACCCGGGTGTCCTCGTAACCGGGATCGCAGCAGACGAACAGGTACCAGCCCTCCGGGCGCTGCACCACGAACGGGGACTCGGTGGGTCCGCCGACGGTGCCCGAGCGCGGGTGCTCGAAGGCGACGTGCTTGTCGCTCCAGTGCACGAGGTCGCGGCTGACCCGGTAGGCCACCTGGTGGTTTCCGCCCTCGGGCGTGCTGGTCGCGGTGTAGTACATGACCCAGAGCGAGCCGACCCTGGTGACCATGGGGTCCCTGGCGTCGAATCCGTCGGTGAACAGCGGGTTGGCGTCGCTGCGGACCCAGTTCCACAGGTCGGTGGACGTCGCGAGGTGCATGCGGTAGGCGGCGTGATCAGGAGTGCCCGCGGCGTAGAACATGTGGTACAGGCCGTCGGCGAAGACCACGTGCGGTGCCCAGATGTGGCTCTCACCGGCGGCCGGGTCGGCGGTCAGCGCGAACGGCTGCTTCGTCCAGGGGCCGCGGGGCGAGGGAGCGGTGGCGTGACCGAACTGCTTCTCGTCGAGCGGATCGGCCGGCTCGGGATGGCTGATGGCGTAGACGTGCCACAATCCGGTGTCCACGTCTCGGATCATCGTGTGGTCGTTGTAGTACCACTGCTCGTCCTCGCCGACCGACGGGTCGTAGACGCGGATGAACTCCCCGGCCGACACCGGATCGGACGCCGACGCCACCCCGGATGCCGTCATCTGGACCGCGAGCAGCAATGCGATCACCGAGCGAAGCATCATCGCCCCCGTCCCGACGAGCCCGTGTCCTCTCGGTATACCGCTCCAGAAGCTCCACCGACAGCGGGAGAACGGGTGAACGCGTTGTGGGCGCGAGCGACGACGCGGCAGGAACTCGAACACGCGCGGTCGGGCGGGAGCTCAGCGCGCCAGGACGTGACGTCGGGCTCTCAGCGTCGATCGGTGTTCCAGATCTCCACCGATGCGAGACCGCAGCGGTCGATGGCGAGGTCCTTCTTCCCGCGTGCGCGGCACGACTTCGGCGGAACGTTTCCGCGATCGGATCGGGTTCGGAACGGCATCCTTGTCCGGGCTGTTGAACGGCCCGCCCGACGGCACACTTGAACCGCACTGCCGCTTCCCGGTGTCCCGACCGGAGCTGAGTTCTGGCCACGGAGGCCGGAAGGCTCGTGGGTAGCAGGCCGCCCATCACGCTGAGTGGGGGGTCGTTCGCTCTTGGTTCCGATACGGTGGCGTCATGAACGACGGGGCCGGGGAAGTCGAGTTGGCGGCAGAGGTTTCGCACGCGGACCTCACCAGGCCGAACATCGCCCGCATGTACGACTACATCCTCGGCGGGTCCGCCAACTTCGAGGTGGACCGCGCGGCGGCCGATCAAGCGCTCGAACTCGTACCGACCGAACGGGACTACAGCTACACCAACCGTTCCTTCCTCGGTCGCGCGGTGCGCTACCTGGCGACCGAGGCCGGTATCGACCAGTTCCTCGACCTGGGGTCCGGGGTTCCCACCGTCGGCAACGTGCACGAGATCGCCCGGGCGCACTGCCCGCAGGCGAAGGTGGCCTACGTCGATTGGGAAGCGATCGCCTGCCACCACGCTCGTCGCCTCCTGGGTGATGATCCGCAGGTCTCGGTCACCGAGCTCGACGTCTGCGACGCCGACGAGGTGCTGCGATCCCCGGGCGTGGCCGGGTTGCTGGACTTCTCCGAACCGGTCGCGGTCCTGGCGTTCGGGATTCTCGACCTTCTGCCCGGCCCCGACGGGGCAGCGCTGGTCGAGCGCTACCGCGACGCGTGCGTCCCGGGCAGCGCGCTGGCCGTGTCCCACAACGCGCAGATGTCGCGCACCGACGACGAGGTGGCTGCGCTGCGTTCCCTGCTGGCGGGCACGTCGACCCCGCACCTGCACATCCGCACAGCCGACGAGGTCGCAGGACTGTTCCCGGGATACACGCTGGTCGACCCGGGGGTGGTGCCCGCAGCCCACTGGCGCCCGGACGTCCCGGTCAGTGACGAAGAAGCAGCCCGGGGCAACGTCCTCGGCGGCGTCGGCATCCTCCGCGGCTGACCTCCGCGAATCGAGGCCGTACCTCGATCGACCTCGTCGAGCTGGTTGTGCGGTGCGGAACTCGGCGAGGCCCTCGACCCGATAGCCGATCGGTGGATCCGGTTAGTGTCGTCCTCGAACGGACCGCAGGCTCTCGCGCGGGAGAACACGGCGGGTGGACCCCTCGGGGAAAGGAAGTGGCGTGTTCGAGCGCATCGGGGAATTCGTCGACGCAGTACCCGAGTTCGACCGGTTCGCGGGGGTCGACGAGCTGGTGGCGGCGATGCGGGAGATCGCGCGAGAACACCCGGAGCTGGCGGAGATGCGCCGCATCGGCACGTCGCGCGACGGGGAACCGCTGTGGTCCCTGACCATCCGCGGCGGTGAGGAGCAGGTGCTGGTCGTCGGAGGGGTGCATCCCAACGAGCCGATCGGAGGGGTGTCGGCGCTGCACCTGGCTCGACGCCTCGTCGAGGATGACGGCCTGCGCCTGGAGTGGGGCTGCACCTGGCACATCGTCACCTGCATCGACCCGGACGGAACGCGGTTGAACGAGCCGTGGTTCGAGCCGCCGCTGACCATGGCGAAGTACGGGCGCTCGTTCTACCGGCCGGCCACCGACGAGCAGGTCGAGTGGTCGTTCCCCTTCGCCCACAAGAAGACCGAGTTCGACCGCGTGATTCCCGAGACCGAAGCGCTGCGGGAGCTCATCGACGAGACCCGGCCGATCATGCTGTGCTCTCTGCACAACGGCGAGTACGGTGGCGTCTTCTACTACCTCAGCAGCACCAGTCCGCGACTGAACGAGCAGCTCACGACCCTTCCGAGCCGGTTCGGGCTGCCTCTGCACACCGGGGAGGGCGAGGCGCCGTTCATCGAGCGGCTGGCCCCGGCGGTGTTCCGGGCGTTCACCGCGGAGCAGGAGTACGACTACCTCGAAAGCCTCGGTCTCGACCCGACCGAACGCGCCGGCGGCGAGTCGAGCTACGCCTACGCGAACCGCTACGGAACCGCGTACCTGGCGACCGAGGTGCCGTACTGGGCGAACGCCGACGCCGACGATCACACGCCGCTCGACGTGTCCTACTCGGACCTGCTGAGCGAGCGCGCGGAACTCACCAGCGAGACGTCCCGGGTGCTCACGACCGCGTTCGACGCCGTCCGGTCCGAGCTGCACGTCCGTTCTCCGCACCTGCGCGCGATGGAGTGCTTCCTGCCGTTCCTGCGGACCTCCGCCGAAGCTGACCGGGTTCGCGCCGGCACGGAGGACAACCGGCGCCCTGCGGTCGTGGCGGAACGCTTCATGGTCACGGCCATGACCCACTCGACGCGGGTGCGGTTCGCGGGCATGCTGCTCTCGGCGCTGAGCGCGGAGATCGCTCGAGGCAACGACGCGGAGGAGCTCCGGGTCGAGCACGCCCGGCTGACGGAGGTCTTCGACCGCTGGGCGGCGGAGGCCGACGCCGACGTGCCGCCCACCCCGATCCCGATCAGGAAGCTGGTCGGTGTCCAGTGCGGAGCGATCCTGGCCGCGGTCGCGGACCTGGTCGCTCCGCAACGCGTCCGGCTCCTCCGCGCGGGCCGCGGTTGAGCCGGGCAGCCCACTCCTCGAACGATCCGTCCGTCGAGGCCACCGCCGAGCACGCGGCGGTGGCCTCAACTCCTGCACCCGGATGTGGCAGAAGAGCCCTGGGAGCGGACGATCAGCGGCTGACCTTGTCCAACCCCGTCCGGAGCCGGGCCAGGGTGCCCTCGACGTCGCCGAGCTTGTCGAGCCCGAACAGGCCGATGCGGAAGGTGGAGAACTCGGCAGGCTCGTCGCAGTGCAGCGGCACACCGGCCGCGATCTGGATACCGGCCTTCTTGAAGCCGGCACCGCTGCGCAACTCCGGGTCGTCGGTGTGGACGACCACCACGCTGGGGGCTGCGAACTCGTCGGCGGCGACCGACGGGAGCCCGTGCTCAGCGAGGAGCGTGCGCACGCGGCTGCCGAGGTCGACCTGCGCGGCGCGGAGAGCTTCGAGCCCGCGGTCGCGGGTCGCGAGCATGAGCTCCAGGTTGTGCGCGAGGGTGTCGGTCGGCATGGTCGCGTGGTACGGGGTCTGGCCCTGCGTGTACGCGTCCGCGATCGACAGCCACTTCTTCAGGTCAGCGGAGAAGCTCGTCGACGTGCTGGCCTCGACCGCGGCCCGCCCGGCCTCGCTGAGCATGACGTAGCCGGCGCAGGGGGACCCGCTCCAGCCCTTCTGCGGCGCGCTCAGCAGAACGTCGACGCCGAGGTCGGTCATGTCGACCCAGAGCGCTCCGGAGGCGATGCAGTCCAGGACCAGCAGGCCACCAGCCTCGTGGGTGGCCTCGGCAAGGCGGCGGAGGTAGTCGTCCGGCAGCAGCATGCCCGCGGCGGTCTCGACGTGCGGCGCGAAGACCACCTCGGGCCGCTTCTCGCGGATGACGGAGACGACCTCGTCGATCGGAGCCGGCTGCCACGGGGCCTGATGCGACGCATCGACCGGTCGTGCCCGGCACACCGCGTGGTCCTGCGCGATCGAGCCCATGTCGAGGATCTGCGACCAGCGGTAGGAGAACAGCCCGTTGCGCACCACGAGGCAGCGGCGGCCGGTCGCGAGCTGGCGGGCGACGGCCTCCATGCCGTAGCTGCCACCTCCAGGCACCAGCGCGACGCTGTCCGCTCGGTAGGTCGTGCGCAGGACGTCGACGATGCCCTGCATCACGCCTGCGAAGCGCTGGGACATGTGATTCAGCGAGTGGTCGGTGAACACCACCGAGTACTCGAGCAGGCCACCGGGATCGATATCATCATGAGGCAGTGCCATGCCCGTAGCCTGTCACAGGCGGAGGAGCCGGGTGCGGACACCACCGCGGGCCGGCCTCGTCGAGTTCGCCGGGCGGCGCTGCTGGGGATGGCGTGCTTCGAACCTGGCGTGATGCGTTCTCGGGTTCGGAACAACCACGGCGCGATCGCGGACGCTCCCTTCAGCCGCGATCGGTGGGGGCGTCGTCGATGATCTTGTTGAGGCGCAGCGCGAGTTGGATCTCCAGCGAGATGTCGGGTGCCTGCCAACCTTCGCCGAGGAGCGTCCCGACGCGCTCCAGGCGCTGCGAGACGGTGTTGACGTGGATCTGCAGGCGCTCCTTGGTGCGGTTGAGATTCATGTGGGAGGCGAAGTAGGCCTCGAGCGTCTCGGTCAGCTCGGTGCCGCGAAGCGCGTCGTAGTCGAGGACGGGCCCGAGGACCGACCGGATGTAGCCGCGGGCGTCGGCTCTTTCGCCGAGCACCATCCCGATGAACCCGAGGTCGCTCATCGCCGCGCCATCGCCGTCGCGACCGAGCGCGAGCAGCGCGCGCATGCACCTCCTGGCTTCGGTGTAGGTCTGCGCGAGGGCTTGTGGTCCCGAGGCCGGCCCGGCGGCGCCCACGGTCACGCGAGCACCGAGTGAGTCGGTGAGCCCGCGGGCGAAGGACTTGGCGGCTTCGCCGGGTTCGGTGTTCGGCAGCAGTGCGACCTGGTCCTCGAGAGCGCCGGCCACGCCACCGGCGGCCCGGGCGTTCCAGGCGACGGCTGTGGCCAGCCGCTCTCTCGGGACGCCCTCGGCATGCGCCACCAGCACCGAATGCGGGCTCGTGAGTTCGACGCCGAGCCGACGTGCGCGCGCGACCAGCCCCGCGGGGTCTCGCTGCGGGGCGGTGAGCAGGTCGGCGACCAGCTCACCGCCGACCTTGTTCTCGGCTTCGGCGGTGGAACGCTGGAGCAGGAGCAGCAGAGCGGTGACCACGCCGGCTCGTTCGAAGACGCGGCGGTCCACGTCGGAGAGCGCAGGGCGTTCGGTGAGGACCAGGCTGCCCAGGAGTTCGGGTCCGGCAAGAACGGCGTGCACCCAGTTGTTCTCGTGCGCTACGGCGCGGCCGGCCTTGCGCGATGCCGCGACCGCTTCGTGCGGCTGCGGCAGGGGACCGGTTCCGACGCGCGCGAGTTCGTTGCCGTCGGCATCGTGGATGGCCAGGCCGCCAGCGAACATGGTCGCAACCGCCGCGGCGACCTCGGAGATGTCCTCCTCGCGGAGCACCAGATCGGTGAGTCGGTCGTGGGCGTGCTCCGAGTGCTGCATCGCCTCGTTGTGCTTGCGGATCGTTTCGTTGGCCTCGTTGAGCTCGTCGACCGCCTTGCGCGTTTCCTCGATCAACCGGGCCGTGTCGATCGCGATGGCCGCGTGGTCGGCCAGCGAGGCCAGCAGCGCCACCTCATCTCGTGAGAAGTCGTGCGCTGTGCGGAAAGCCGCGAAGAGCACGCCGATGACCTCGTCGTTGAGCGACAGCGGCACGCCCAGGATGGCGACCAGGCCTTCCTCGTCGACGGCAGAGTCAATGGGGGTGGTGTGGGCGAACCGGGAGTCCGCGGCGTAGTCGGCGGTCGCGTACGGGCGGGCTGTTTGGGCGACGAGGCCGCCGAGGCCCTCGCCCATGCCGAGCCGGACCTGCTGGAATCGCGCCGAGATCGATCCGTCGGTCACCCGCATGTAGGTCTCCTCGCGGGTTTCGTCGTTGAGCGACAGGTAGGCGATGTCAGCAGCCAGCAGCATGCGGGCGCGGTGCACGATCGAGCGTAGGACCGCGTTCAGGTCGCGCACCCCGGCCAGGTCGCTGGCGCTGTCGAAGAGCGCCGCCAACTCCGTTTGCCTGCGTTCGTGTTCGGCGACCTTGCGGTGCACCCGGAGCGCGAGCTCGCTGGCCTTCTCGATCTCCTCGAGTTCGGCCTCGGACGCTCCGGACGTGCGGGCGGTGACGGCGACCTGCGCGACCTGCTCGCTCGGCGCGTTGTCAGCGAGCAAGGTCAGCAGGCGCCGCAGCGCCGCTGCTGCCTGATCCATGCGCCCAATTCTCCTCGGCGGAATCGGGGGCACCAGCCGGACGGGGAGCCGGCTGGTGCCCGGCAGGCAGGACGGAGCTAGACCACCTGGCGGGGTTGCTCGGAAACCGAGCCGAGCCCGGTTGCTCGGGTCTCGCGGGACACCGCGGTGGCGATCACGGTGAGGGCGGCTCCTGCTGCGACGTAGAGGGCGACCGGCGCTGCGGTGCCGTAGCCCTTGAGCAGCGCTGTGGCGATCAGCGGTGCGAGACCACCGGCGACGACCGAAGCGAGCTGGTATCCGATGGAGGCACCGGAGTAGCGCACCTGGGTGCCGAAGAGCTCGGAGAAGAACGCGGCCTGCGGACCGTACATCGCGCCGTGCAGGACCAGGCCGACCGTCGTGGCCAGAGTGATCACCAGGGGAGACGCGGTGTCGAGCAGCCCGAAGAACGCGAAGGCCCACGCACCGCTGCCGAGCGCGCCCATGATGATCACCGGACGTCGTCCCCATCGGTCCGACAGCGCGCCCCACAGCGGGATCGTCGCGAAGTGCACGATCGACCCGATGAGCACGGCGTTGAGCCCCACGGACTTCGGCAGACCCACCGGGCCGGTGAGGTAGACGAGGATGAACGCGGTGATCACGTAGTAGGTGGTGTTCTCGCCCATGCGCGCACCCATCGAGATCAGAACCTCGCGCCAGTTGTCCCGCAGCACCCGTGCGATCGGGGCGCGCACCACCGCTGAGTTGCGCCTGGCCTGCTCCGCGGCCTCCAGGAACACCGGCGACTCCGTCACCGAGAGCCGGATCCACAGGCCGATCATGACCAGCACGCCGGAGAGCAGGAACGGGATGCGCCACCCCCAGTCCAGGAACGCCTGGTCGGACTGGACCGCGGCCAGGATGGCCAGAACTCCTGTGGCCAGGAGGTTGCCGCCTGGAGCACCGGCCTGCGGCCACGACGCCCAAAAACCTCTGCGTTGTGGTGATCCGTGTTCGGACACGATGAGAACCGCGCCGCCCCATTCGCCGCCGAGCGCGAAACCCTGCACCAGGCGCAAGGTCGTCAACAAGATCGGAGCCGCGATGCCCACGGAGGCGTAGGTGGGCAACAAGCCCATCGCGCAGGTCGCGCCGCCCATCAGGAGCAGGCTGAGCACCAGCAGCCGCTTGCGGCCGACCTTGTCGCCGAAGTGCCCGAAGACCAGGCCGCCCAGCGGCCGGGCGCCGAATCCCGCCGCGTAGGTGCCGAAGGCCAACAACGTTCCGGTCAGCGGATCGGAGTTCGGGAAGAAGAGCTTGTTGAACACCAACGCCGCCGCTGAGCCGTACAAGAAGAAGTCGTACCACTCGATCGTGGTGCCCACCAGGCTGGCACCGATGATCCTGGAAATCGATGTGCGTTCAGGTGTGGATTCCTGTGTCATGATGCACCGCTTCGTCGTTGGAGCAGGATGTCTGGCAGCAGCACGGCTAGTGCGCGGTCCACCCGCCGTCGAGGGACAGCGAGCTTCCCGTCATCGAGGCGCACCGGTCGCCGCTCAGCCACAGAACGGTTTCGGCGACCTCGCTGGGTTCGATCAGCCTCTTGATGCCGGCTCGGGAGAGGAGGACGCGTTCGGTCACCTCGTCCTCGCTGATCTGATGGGCCCGCGCTTGGTCGGTGATCTGGTTCTTCACCAGCGGGGTGCGCACGTACCCCGGGTTGATGCAGTTGCTCGTGACCCCGAACTCGGCACCTTCGAGAGCGGCGGTCTTGCTCAATCCCTCCAGCGCGTGCTTGGCCGAGACGTAGGCCGACTTGTACGGACTCGCGCGCAGGCCGTGGACGCTGGAGATGTGCACCAGGCGTCCCCACCGCTGGGAATACATGTGCGGAAGGCACTGCTGCATGAGCAGGAACGGTGCCAGGACCATGACCTTGTGGATCAGGGAGAACCGTTCGGCTGGGAACTCGTGGATCGGAGCCACGTGCTGCAACCCGGCGTTGTTGACGAGGATGTCGATTTCGCGAGGTAGTCCTGCGATCGCATCGGCGTCCGACAGATCGACGACGTGGGAGTCGCCGCTGATCTCGGTCGCGAGGGACGCAGCGCTGCGCTGGTCGACGAGGTGCACGGCGGCGCCGGCGCCGGCCAGCGCTTCAGCGCAGGCCTTGCCGATCCCACCCGCGGCGCCGGTGACGAGGGCGACCTTGCCCTCCAGCGCTCGTGCGTTCGCCGCGGTGTTGTGCGGGTCACTTGTGGCCATGACGGACAAGGTAGGATGCCTGCCCGAGGGATGGCATGTGGTGTCAGCACACAAACATCTCGGGGTCCATGTGCGTGCGACACATGAGCGCAGCAGGGCGCACGCGCATTCGTCGGCTTCAGCGCTGATCAGATGCGGGTGCTCGCCTTCGCAGGCGCAGACCCAGCGCCGAAGCGGCGAGGAACACCACCCCCACCAGCAGCACCACGACCGGCCCGCCGAGCGCACCACCCGTCCAGTCCCAGACCGCTTCGGGCACCGCCACCGTCACGGCGAGCACGCCCAGCGCCAGCAAGACCACGGCCCGCTCGACCAGGTAGCCGCCGAAGCAGAGCAGCCCGATCACCAGGGTCAACCCGTAACCCACCCACGACGGGCCCAGGCTCACCGCGTACTGCGCCCCGGCCAGAGCGATCAGCACGCCCGCCCCGAGGACCGGGCGGCGGTGACGCACCACGCCAAGAACAGCGAGTGCGGTCCACACGGCGCCCAGTGCCACCAAGCCCGTCGTGTGGGCCGGTGACGAGCTGTCGAACCATTCGGCAACCGCGGCGGCCACCACGCCGACGCTGAACCCGACGGCCGCCAGCAGAACGGGGAGCCCGCCCACCACGACGTATCCGAGCAGGGCGACGAGCAGACCGGTGGCCGAGGCCGCCAAGGACTCGAGCACGTCTACGCCGCTCGCGACGGCGAGCGCCGCCGTGCAGGAAGCCAAGGCGATCAGGGCGGACACGATCCGGCTGCGCGCAGACGGTTCCGCTTCGCCGAACGCGCGCAGCGCACGTGGCCCGCCGACCATGACCAGTCCGGCGCCGACCAAGGCGAGGGTCGCGGCGACCAGCAGGGCAACGCGCCCGGGGACTGCCAGGGCTTCCCAGTACATCCCCACCAGCAGAACGGCACCACCGAGGACGAGCGCACCGCCGATGTAGCCGAGCACCTCCCACACGGCCGTGCGCGAGGCCCAGGCCGCACCCCGCTCGCGGTCGAGCTCGTCGAGGACGGCGTCGACCTGCTCGCGGGAGAGCACGCCCCGTTCGCCCAACCGCTCCAGGCGTGCGCGTTGCTCCGAGGAAAGCCGCTGCGAATTGCTCATCGACGGCATTACAGCATCACCGCAGCCACAAGTCCTTAGGTGCTTCTACTCAACACCTCGCCCTCTCGACCAACCTGAGCAACCCCGGTCGTGTTCGTTGGGGGCTCGCTCGAGGTGTTGTCGACCGGTAATGAGATGCCTGCGAGGTGGACCTGCGCCGGGTGCGAGGGCGTCGCAGATGCTTCGGCGGGCACCCGAGGCGTCGTGCCGGCGGTGCTCACGGATCCCCGGTGGAGTGGCCGGTACGACGATGACGGTGTCTGCGGTAAACCGGCGTGCAGAGGACACAGAAAGGCGGTGAGCGGGGTGAACCCGTTCGATGATCCCGATGCCACGTTCCTGGTGCTGGTCAACGACGAGGGGCAGCACTCGCTGTGGCCCGCGTTCGCCGATGTGCCCGACGGGTGGCGCATCGCGCACGACCAGGACACGCGAGCGGCTTGCATGGCCTACGTCGAGGAGAACTGGACGGACCTGCGTCCCGCGAGCTTGATCGAGGCCATGGGCGGCTGACCGGCTCGCCGCGCGATCCCCGGGGCTACGTGGCCCTCGCCAAGCGCTTCGATGACGTCGAGGTTCACCCGTCCTGGTGGCCGGTGCCATACGTCTGGTCAGCGGCGGACACCGAGCGGAAGGCCATCGAGCGGGACGTGCGTCTTGGTGGCGCGGCGGTGCTCCTGCTCGGCCAGCTTCGCGTAGATCTCCTCCTGCGAGACGAGCAGCTGGTCCAGCTACGGTGACGGCGTCGACAAGGGTTGCGGCAGCTCGGGCTTCTGGAAGATGAGCAGTGCGCACATCTCTGCACATCTGCGCCCCCACGTCGTGCCCGACTTCGCCGGTGCGCTGATGACGATGTCACCTTCGCGCAGCGGGAAGTCGCCCCATCTTGACCGTTGGGGACTGATGGGCCCTCTTGACCGGTGCAATGCAGGCGGTCAAGTGCGTCGGCGTGCGGTCATCGTGAGCTGGTTCTTGATGTTGGCCTTCGGTGAGGGATGACAGAAGACGCCGACGTGGGGCAGGAGCTTTCCGGGCGCGACCTCACGCCTTCGTCATCGGTGCTCGGGTCGCTCGGCGGGGAGCTCATCGTGTCGACTGCGAGATTGCTGCCAGGTCGAGGATGAGGTCGCGGACTGAGGAGGCACGCATGCGGTCCCGTCGTGAGGTCGGGTCGCTGCACAGGAGCAGGGGACCGTCGAGCGGGTCATCGGGGAGGCGGCCGTGCGTGCCTTTGACCCAGCGTCCGGTGGTCGGCACGACGTTCATGGCGTAGCGGAGGCCGAGCTTCTTGCGGGCGAGGCCGATCGCGGCGCGGAGCTTCGCGGTGCGGTCGGCGGGGTCGAGGAACAGTTCGGCCGGGTCGTAACCGGGTTTGCGGTGGATGTCGACGCCGCGCGCGAAGTCCGGAGCCCGTGCGTCGTCGAGCCAGTAGTAGTAGGTGAACCAGGCGCGTGGTTCGGCGACGAGGACCAGCTCACCGGCTCGGTGGTGGTCGATGCCGAAGTCGTGTTGCGCGTCCCGGTCCAGGGCCAGGTCGACCCCGGGCAGGGCTTGGCAGAGCTCGCGCACCGGTGCTAGATCGGTGGGGTTCTGGACGTAGACGTGCGCGACCTGGTGGTCGGCGACCGCGAAGGCGCGGGACGTCCACGGGTCCAGGTATTCCATGCCGTGCTGGGCGTAGACCTCCAGCAGGCCTGCTTCGCGCAGCGCGCGATTGATGTCGACGGGTTGTGAGGCGGGGGTGATGCCGTACTCGCTCACCACGACGACCGTCGCGCCCTGCTCCTGCGCGTCGTCGAGCAGCGGTGTCACGGCGCGGTCGACGTCGCGCACGGCCGTGAGCGCCTGGGGGCTGTCGGGTCCGTGTCGTTGCAGGTCGTAGTCGAGATGCGGGACGTAAGCGAGGGTGAGGTCGGCTTCGGGCAGCAGCCGTCGGGTGGCCGCGACGATCCACTCGGTGGAGCGCAGCGACGCGGTCGGACCCCAGTAGTTGAACAGGGGGAACGCGCCTAGCGCCTGCGTCAGCTCGTCGTGCAGTTCCGGGGGCCAGGTGTAGCAGTCCGGGGACTTGCGCCCGTCGGCGTGGTAGACGGGTCTAGGGGTGATCGTCCAGTCGGTGCTTGCGCCCATCGCGTACCACCAGCACACGTTGGCCGCGCGATAGCCGGGCCTGGCGCGTCGGGCCGTCTCCCACACCTTCTCGCCGGTGACGAGCCGGTTGTGCTGGCGCCACAGGTGGACCTCGCCGAGATCGCGGAAGTACCAACCGTTGCCGACGGCTCCGTGCTCGCGCGGGGGCAGTCCGGTGAGCATGGTGGACTGCACCGAGCACGTGACCGCGGGAAGCACGGTTTCCAGCGGGGCGTGCCAGCCCTGTTCGGCGAGTCGGTGCAGCCGAGGTGCGTGGTGGAGAAGGCGCGGTGTCAGCCCCACCACGTCGAGGAGCAGGATCTTGTTCACGATGGCTCCAATCCGGTGCGTCGCATGGTCTGGGCTACCCAGCGCAGTTCGCCCGCCAGGCTGGCGATCAGTTCGCCGTCGTGTCGCGGCCGCAGGTGTTTCGGCAGAACCGACCAGGTGTAGGTCTCCATCTCGACGTGGTCGGTGAGTGCGGTGGAGCCGGCGAGCAGCGCGTGCAGAACGGTGTCGAGGTCACCTTGGGTGGACGCCAGCGGGGGATCCGGTTGCCGGTGGATCGGCACGTGGAAGTGCACCCGCCACGGCCCGTCGCCTCGCAGCGAATCACCGCCGTGCAACGCCTCCGGAAGATCGTCGAGCGCGGTGATCCCGGCGGGCCCGCGCTCCCGGACCTGGTGGAGGAAGCGGTCTTCGGCGTAGCAGGACAGTGCGTTCCGGGTGGCCTCGTCGGCGGGGGAGGGGGCGTGCAGGGCCGTGGAGGCCTGGGTCTTCACGATCGGGATTCCGGCTCCGGTGATGCGCCGCACCGATTCGGCGGGGTCCTCGAAGCCCACCGCGAGGTGACAGGCGTCCAGGCACAGTCCGACGTGGTCGGTGTTCACGTCGCTGAGCAGGTCGATCGCTTCGTCGGTGGTTTCGACGGCGCACCCCGGTTCCGGTTCGAGCCCGACGCGGATGTGCTTGCCGGTTTCGTCGGCCGTCGCGGCGAGCCTCTCGCTGAGCTGCCGCATCGAGTCGAGGGCGCGTCGTCGGTGCTCGACCGACCACGGTTCCCGCCAAGCGAGGGGAAGCGTGGAGATGCTGCCGCGTGAGACGTCCTCGGGAAGCAACCGTGCGAGCACCCGCGCGCAGTTCAGCGTGTAGTCCAGCCGACGCTCGTCCGTCCAATCCGGCTGGTAAACGGCATGTTTGACCGCGTCCGCGTGAAAGTGCTGATACGGAAACGCGTTCAGCGTGACGACCTCGAGACCGTGGCTCGCCAGCGTGCCCCGCAGCCGGTCGAGGTCGGGGTGGTCGGCCAGGTGGGCGGCCAGCGGTGCGGGCAGCCAAAGCCCGACGCCGAGTCGGTCGACACCGAGTTCGGCGCGGATGCCGCCTCCGAAGACGCGGAGTTGGCGCAGCAGTCCCTCCAGATCCTCGGCGGGGTGGACGTTCGTGCAGTAGGCGAGGTGGATCCGGGTGCCGTCGCGGTGGGTGAAGCGCATGTCTGGTCCCCCTGCAGCTCGTTCACTGCGGGCGTTGCCCGCGCAGCACCGAATTTCCCTCGAAGGTCGCCGTCTGATCCGCCTCGACCGAGTCGAGAAGCAGCCGCCCGCTCTGGCCGTAGAACTCGACCGGGTTGCGCCACAGCACGCGGTCGACGTCACCCTCGCTGAACCCGGCGTCCAGCATCGCTCGGCCGGTCTTGGCGGTCTTGAGCGGGTCGCTGCGTCCCCAGTCCGCCGCGGAGTTGATGATCATCCGGTCCAGCCCGTGCTCTGCGAAGATCCGCACCATGCGGTGTTCGTCCATCTTGGTGTCAGGATAGATGGAAAATCCCATCCAGCAGCCGGTTTCGGCCACGAGGTCGACGGTGACCTCGTTGAGGTGGTCGATGAGCACGCGTTCGGGTGGTATGTCGGAGGCGGCGACCAGATCGAGGCTTCGCCGGGTTCCCTCCGCCTTGTCGCGATGCGGGGTGTGCACCAGCACCGGCAGTTCGTGTTCTGCCGCCATGTCGAGTTGGCGGGCGAAGACCTTCTCCTCGTCCGAGGTCATCGAATCGAACCCGACCTCGCCGACGGCGACCACGCCGTCCTTGGCGAGGTAGCGGGAGAGCGCGTTGAGCACCTCGCGGCAGCGCGGATCGTTGGCCTCCTTCGGGTTGAGCGCGATCGTGCAGTGGTGGCGAATCCCGAACTGCGCCGCTCGGAACCGCTCCCAGCCCACCAGGCTGTCGAAGTAGTCGTAGAACGACGCGGCGCTGGTACGGGGCTGCCCGCCCCAGAACGCCGGTTCGGTGACCGCGCGAACGCCCGCGGCGTACATGGCTTCGTAGTCGTCGGTGGTGCGCGAGCTCATGTGGATGTGCGGATCGAAGATGCGCATCAGTCCTCCTCGTCCTGGTCTCCTGCTGGTGCGCACTCGGTGTCCGGTTGCAGCAGGCGGTGCGCGTCCTGCGGCACGGATCGTCCGGCAGCCAGTCGTTCGGCGATGTAGGCGCGCACCATGCGGGACAGCTCGGCGTCGGCCCGCTCGGCGATGCCGACGACCGCGTCCAGCGGCACGCCGGTGAACACGCACTTGAGGACGCCGTGGCGCCAGGCGTGGTCGTCGAGGTACTGCGCCGCGTACGTGCCCAGTGATGCGGCGATCAGGCGGGAGTCGTTGCTGCGCAACGCGTCGTGGACCAGCGGGAGCAGCGCGTCGCCGAGATCGAGGTGATCGAGCGCCCGCAGCACCGCGCGCTTCTCCTCGGCGTCGCCGTGCCGGTACAGCGCGGTGATCTCCACCGCGAGGTCGGAGGGGTCGAAGAGTCGCTCGGCAGCCCGGAGCAAGGCGATTCGGACCTCGTCCTCGATGCGAGGTGTGATCAGCCCGTCGGGATCGGCCGGGTCGACGGGGCCGCGGGCGATCGTCCTGGCAGCGGCGGGGAACAGCACGGCGAGCCGGGGCGGGTTCGTCGTGACCTCGTCGATCAGTTCGGCCAACCGCGTTCGGGCGGTCGCGCCGAGCACGTCCTGCGCTGAGCTCATCCGGTCGCCTCCGTCGCGGTCGTGCGAGCTCGATCGGCCGCGACGCGCAGCGCTTCCAGCGAGCGCGCGGCAACTGCGGGCGCGGCGTGGGAGTGTCGGGGGAGCTCGACGCTGACCAGTCCGCGGTAGTCGACGTCGAGGAGCGCGCCGAGGGTGGCCGGGAGGTCGACGTCGCCGTCGCCGAACTCCAGGTGCTCGTGCACGCCGGGACGCATGTCATCGGCCTGGACGTTGCCGAGGAGGTGGCCCACCTCGTGCACGCAGTCCTGCGGCGGCGCCGGTTCGTTGCACACGCAGTGCCCGATGTCGAGGGTCGCCGAGAGGCGGGACGGGTGGCCGAGCCTGCGGCGCAGTTCCGCGACACCGGCGAGCGTGTCCACGAACATGCCTGGTTCGGGTTCGAACGCGCATCGCACGTCGCGTCGTTCCGCTTCGTCGAGCACTTCGGTGACCCCGCTGATGAGCCGGCCCCACCCCTGTTGCGCGGACACCCCCTCGGGCAGCGTGCCGGACCAGAACGACACCGCTTCCGCGCCCAGCCCCTCGGCGATCCGGACCGCGCGTCGGAGGTATTCGATGCGCCTGTCCCGCTCGGTGTCGGAGACCAACGTCGGTTCGTGCTTGTGCCAGGGATTCATGACGTAGCGGGCGCCGGTCTCGATCACGACGGCCAGGCCCCGCGACTCGAGGCTGCGGCGAACGGCGTCGGTGCGCGCGGCGAGATCGGGCGCGAACGGGTCCAGGTGCGGTTGGTCGAGGGTGAGCGCGACCCCGTCGTAACCGAGATCGGCCAGGACCGCGACGGCGTCGTCGAAGCGGTGACCGGCGAATCCGTTGGTGCCGTAGCCGAAGCGGAGGTTCATGTCGGCGACACCACCTTCGACGCCAAGCGAGCGAGCGGACCGGCGCTGAGCAGTGCGCCGGCGACGCCGAGCGCACCGGTGCCGGCCACGAGTGCCGCTTGCAGTCCGATGATGCCGCGCACGCCGACGCCGGTCGCGGTGCGGACGGTGTCCGCGTCCGGGTGACGCGCGGCCCGTGCCTGGGCTCCACCGACCGTCAGGGCGTAGCCGGCGGCGCACGCGAGGCCGGCGGCGTTCGCGCGGCGGGAGGAGCCGGGTAGCAGTGCGGCCGATGCCGCGGCGGCGGAGGTGGTCGCCAGCGCCGCCCAGGCCGCTCGTGACGAACCGCCGTGGACCTCTCCGCGGCTCAGCCCGGTGACCCCGAGGGTGTGCGCGGCGACCGCGCAGGCGGGAAGGACGGCTCGCCGGTGCCCTCCGGCGCCGAGCAGGACGTCGAACCCGCGGGCCAGGGCCATGACCACCGGCCCTGCGCGGGTCTGCTTGGCCGCGAGGTCGTAGGCCCAGGCCGCGGCGGCCACCGGCACTGCCGCTCGCAGAGCGGTGCCGCCGCCTGCGGCCCCGGCGATCCCCAATCCGGCTGCGGTCAGTCCGGTGGCGAGTGCCAGAGCGGTGCGGGGTCGGACCCGGCTGGACGGGATCGGTCGTTCGGGACGTTCCCTCGCGTCCAGTTCCCGGTCGGCGTAGTCGTTGAGCGCCATGCCTGCGAGGTAGAAGCAGCAGGAGGTCATCGGCATGGCCCAGCTGCGCTTGCCGTGAGGCCAGCCGGCGGCTGCCGCCCCGACGAGGCTGTCACCGGGAGCGGTGAGCACGGCGGGCAAGCGCACCAGCTCGGCGAGATCCCGGGCCCTCATCGCTGCTCCCCGGAGCCGATCTGGCCGCACCAGTCGAGCAGCGCACGCCATTGGCCGGCCAGGTCGTGCGGGGTGTCCCCGGCGGGGTCTTTGAAGAAGAAGCCGAGCGACTCGACGGCACCGACGGCGCCTGCTCGGTGAGCCCGCGCCATCAGCCTGGCCAGGTCGAGCACCAACGGGGCCGCGAGTGCCGAGTCGCACCCCTGCCAGGTGAACTGCATCGACATCTTGGTGCCGAGGAATCCTTCGAAGGAGACCAGGTCCCAGGCCGTCTTCCAGTCGCCGAGGTCGGGGAGGTAGTCGATGTGCATCGGCCCGTCGACCGGATGCCCGAGGATGGAGGCCAGCCCCTTGTTCTTGGAGCGGGTCTTGCTCTCCGCTGTCTCCGGGTCGGCGAGGGCCTGGCCGTCGCCACCGCCGAGCAGGTTGTACGACGCCCAGGAGCGGACCCGCAGCGCGCGGGTGGCGAACATCGGCGCCAACGCCGACTTGATCAACGTCTCGCCGGTCTTGCCGTCGGTGCCGGCCCACGGCAGCTGCGTGCGGTGGGCGAGCTGATCGATCGCGGGCAACCGCGGCCCGGGGCTCGGGGTGAACGCGACGAACGGGCATCCGGCGCGCAGTGCCGCGTAGGCGTAGACGCCGCTGGCAGGCAGCGGCGACTCTCCCGCGGCCAGCGCTCGATCCAGTTCGTCCAGATCGCGGTGCTCCGGCGCGAGCTCCAGCGGCGGTTCGGTCGTGGACACGTCGATCACGATCACCCGGTCGAGCCCGTGCGCGGCGCGGAAACCGGCCACATCACGGCTGACCTGCTCGATCGCGTCGCGCTGGAAGCCCGCGTTGGAGGTGATGCCCGGACGGACCCGGGCGTCGACCTCCACCAGTCCGCTGTGCACCGCCCGGGCGAGCTCGTGACCGAAAACCCCGCCGGCGGCGAGAGCCTCGGCGCGCTTGGGCAGGGCGTCGCCGACGACGTCGTGGCCGCCGATGAGAAGATCGTCCACGCCCGGCGGTGCCGCCACCGCCACCTCGGGGAGGTCGGCGACACAACCTGTGCGCGGGGCCAACCCCGCTGTCATGGCGAGCGCGCCCACGGTGGCCGTCGTCGCCACTGAGCCGCGAGCGCCGATGAACCACAGTCCGGTCCTAGGTGCCATCTTTCCCGTGCCTCCCTCGGTGTTGCGGGACGGAGCGGGCCCCGGACGCGGTCGGAGCGGCGACCGCATCCGGGGCAGGTGCTGATCAGCTCGTCGGCTGCAGCACGACCTCGTGCTCACCGGTCAGCGACGGCAGCCCGTCGACGCCCGGGTCGGTGTAGGTCGCCTGGAACACCCCGCGCAGGTTGTCGGTCTCGGGGTCGTGGCCTTCCGGCACCGTGGTCTGGATCGACCCGGAGCAGCCGGAGGCTGTCGTCTGCGGGTGGCCGTGATCGTCGTGCCCGAGGATGTAGGTCACCTCGACCTTCGAGCAGTCGACGGGCTGATCATCGGTCACCGCCACCTCGTAGTTGATGACGTCGCCGAAGGAGAACTGCTGCCCGTCGACCGGCGTGACGAACTGGACGGTCGGGGCGACGTTGCCCACCACGACGTTGACCTCGGCGAGACCGGTCTTGCCGGCGTTCGGGCCGCCCGTGTCGGTGACCCGCAGCATCGCGGTGTAGACGCCGTTGTCGGTGTAGGTGTGGGTCGGGTTCAGCTCCCGCGAGTCGATCGTGCCGTCGGAGTTGAAGTCCCACTCGTAGAGCAGCCGGTCACCGTCGGCGTCGGTGCTGCCGTCGCTGGAGAACGACACCGTCAGTGGCGCCTGGCCGTTGGTGGCGCTGGCCGAGGCCTTGGCCTCCGGGGTGTGGTTGCCGCCGGGGCCGATGTAGTCGACCCGCGACAGCGCCGCCTCCGGGTTCTCACCGAAGTAGCCCTTGCCGTAGTCGAGCACGTACAGCGCGCCGTCGGGACCGAACTCCATGTCGATCGGGCCGGAGAACGGGACGGAGGGCAGCACGTCCTCGATACCGGTCAGCGCGCCGGAGTCGTCGCGGTGGAAGCCCTTGATGTAGTCGCGGGTCCACTCGTAGAACAGCGGCATGCCGTCGTAGTGCTGCGGCCACGCGACCGGGGCCCGGCTCTGCGCGGCGCGCTCGTCGTAGTGGTAGACCGGTCCGGCCATCGGGCCGATGCCGCCCGCTCCCAGCTGCGGGAACTGCTCGGACTGGCCGTAGCCGTACCACACCTGCGGCTGCTCGACCGGCGGCAGCTGGGTGAGCCCGGTGTTGTGCGGTGACTCGTTGACCGGGGCCGCGCAGTTGAACGGCTCGCCGGAGGTGCCGGTGGCGAAGTCGTAGTCGACGTAGGGCAGTTCGGCGGTCGCGCAGTAGGGCCAGCCGTAGTTCCCGGCCTTCCGGGCCACGAACCACTTGCCGGTGCCGGCCGGGCCGCGGTTCGGGTCGGCGTTCTCGGCGTCCGGCGAGTAGTCGGCCACGTAGAGCTCGTTGGTCTCGCGGTTGACCTCGATGCGGAACGGGTTGCGCAGGCCCATCAGGTAGATCTCCGGGCGCGTGCTCGGCGTGCCCGGCGCGAACAGGTTGCCCTCCGGGACGGTGTAGGAGCCGTCGTTCCCGACCTTGATCCGCAGCACCTTGCCCCGGAGGTCGTTGGTGTTGGCCGCGGAGCGCTGCGCGTCGAACGCGGGGTTGCGGTCGGCCCGCTCGTCGATGGGGGCGTAGCCGCCGGAGGAGAACGGGTTGGTGTCGTCGCCGGTGGACAGGTAGAGGTTGCCGCCGCCGTCGAGGACGATGTCGCCGCCGACGTGGCAGCACGTTCCCCGGTCCACCCCGACGTCGAGGATCTTCTGCTCGCTGGACAGGTCCAGCTGGTCACCGTTGAGCTGGAAGCGCGACAGCTGCAGCACGCCGTGGAAGGGCTCGAACTGGTCGGGCGTGCCCGACTCCGGCGCGTCGCCCTCGTTGACGTCCGGTGTGGACGGGTCGTCGGTCGGTGTGTCCAGCGGGGGCGAGTAGTACAGGTAGACCCACCGGTTCGTGGTGCCGTTGAAGCCGGGGTCGACCGCGACGCTCTGCAGACCCTCCTCGTCGTGCTGGTAGACGTCCAACGTGGCCGCGACGGTGTTGCGGCCGGTGTCCGGTTGGTGCATCCGGACCTCGCCCTGGCGGGTGGTGTGCAGGACCCTGCCGTCGGGAAGGACGGCGAGGTCGATCGGTTCGCCGGGATGGTCGTTGAGGACCACCTTCTGGAACTCGCTGTCCGGCGGCGGGGCTTCGGCGGCCGTCGCGGGCGCGCTCATCAAGGCGGTGGTCACGGCGACCACCGCCGCCAGTAACGGGACACGTCGCATGGCAACCTCTCATCGGTTCGCTGATCGTGCGGGTCGGAACGCAGCCGTGCGGATCCCGCCGCCGAATCGACTTCGCGGCGGAATCGTCGTGCTGGAAAAGGAGGAATTGCGCGGTATCGGTGCCGATCAGATGCTCAGCGCGCGCAGGTACCGGTAGCCGACGTCGGCCGTCTGCTGCGGGGTGACGTCGGGAGTGTCGTTCTCCACGACGTACTCCAGCACCGCGTGCGCCCGGAAGATCCGGGCGAAGTCGATGTGCCCGGTGCCCAGGTCGGCCATGTCGCCGTCTTCGGGATGCCGGTCCTTGACGTGGTACTGCAGCACCGCCTGCGGCGCGGACCGGATGACGTCGATGGCGAAGCCCTCCGGGTCGTTCGCGCCTTGACCGCTTTCGATGCCACCGCGCACGGCCCAGTAGAGATCGAGTTCGAGGTGCACCAGAGCCGGATCCAGTTCGGAGGTCAGCACCTGCCAGGGCGTCACGCCGCCCAGATCGGTGGTGAACTCGTGGGCGTGGTTGTGGTAGCCGTAGCGCAGCCCGGCCGCTCTGGCGACCTCGGCTTCGTGGTTCATCGCCTCGGCCCACCGCTTCCAGTCGTCCCGGTTCGGGGAGTCCAGGTACGGCACGACCAGGAACGACTGGCCGAGGGTGGCGGCGTTGTCGATCTTGGTCCGCAACGCCGACTCGCTGTCGGAGATCCCGTCGTGGCTCGACGTCGCCGAGATTCCGATGCTGTCGTAGAAGGTGCGCAATTCGGCTGCGGTGCGGCCGAAGTAGCCGAGCGCCTGCTCGACCTTGGGGTAGCCGATCCCGGCGATGCCGCGCAGGGTTTCGTCGAAACCGGGATCACCCTCGAGCGCTGCGCGCATGGTCCACAGCTGAATGCTGATCTGCCCAGGCGGCACCAGCGGCGCGCCGGCCGAACCCGTAGTTGCCTGGGCGGCTGGCGCGGCTACGCCCGTCGCGAGCACACCGGCACCGAGCGCGCCGACGGTGCGCAGCGCGCTGCGCCGGGAGAGTCGTGTGGCGCCCAGGGACTGGGCCAACGCCGCTTCACCGTTGAAACCGAAACACATCGTCTTGAACTCCTTCGTTCTACGTCTGCGGAGAACTGAAGGCCGCGTCGAATGCCGCGTCCGGTGGGTCGAAGAGCTGATCGCGCACGAAGCTGAGCGCTTCCGGGGCGCCGCGCAGGCGGTCCATGCCCGCGTCCTCCCACTCGATGGAGATGGGGCCCTCGTAGCCGATCGAGTTGAGCACCCGGAAGCACGCCTCCCAGGGCACGTCGCCGCGACCGGTGGACACGAAGTCCCAGCCGCGTCTGGGGTCGGCCCACGGCAGGTGCGATCCCAGCCTGCCGTTGCGTCCGTTGCCGAGGTTGCGCTTGGTGTCCTTGCAGTCGACGTGGTAGATCCGGTCGGCGAAGTCGACGAGGAAACCCACCGGGTCGATGTCCTGCCAGACCATGTGGCTGGGGTCCCAGTTCAGGCCGAAGCCCTCCCGGTGCCCGATGGCTTCGAGGGTGCGCACGGTCGACCAGTAGTCGTAGGCGATCTCCGAGGGGTGCACCTCGAGGGCGAACCGCACGCCTTCGGCGTCGAAGACGTCCATGATCGGGTTCCACCGGTCGGCGAAGTCCTGGTAACCGGCCTCGACCAACTCGGCGGGCACCGGCGGGAACATCGCGACGTACTTCCAGATCGCCGAGCCGGTGAATCCGACGACCGTGTTCACACCGAGCCTGGCGGCCACCCGCGCGGTGTGCTTCATCTCCTCGGCGGCGCGCTGCCGCACGCCTTCCGGATCGCCGTCGCCCCACACCTGGTCGGACAGGATGGCCCGGTGGCGGGCGTCGATCGGGTCGTCGCAGACCGCCTGTCCTTTGAGGTGGTTGGAGATCGCCCACACACCGAGTCCGTACCGCTCGAGGATGTCCACGCGCGACTGGAGGTAGGCGTCGTCCTCGACGGCGCGCCACACATCGAGGTGATCGCCCCAGCAGGCGATCTCCAGGCCGTCGTAGCCCCACTCCGAGGCGAGCCGGGCCACCTCCTCGAACGGCAGGTCAGCCCATTGCCCGGTGAAGAGCGTGACCGAACGTCCCATCCTTGCTCACTCCTCGTCGTCGGGGTTGCTCAGCACGTCGCGCGGTTGAGGGCGACGCGGATGCCGCCGAGCACGTGGCGCACGAAATCGGGTTCGGAGTACGACTCGTCGGTGTGGCCACCACCGGTGTAGAAGGCGCGACCAGCGTCCACCTCGTGGCACCAGGCGATGGGGTGGTCTCCGCCCATGGCGGTGTCGCCCGGGTCGTAGGTGCGCTCGTCCAGCGCGGCCAGGACGTGCACGTCGGGACGCGGACTGGTGCCGTAGTTGTACCACTCGTCGGTGCGCTCCCAGCGGTTCGGCAGGTGCGCGGTGGAGTCGTTGCGGTGGTCCTCTACGCGGACCGTGGCGGGCTGGATGTGCGGGTGGCCGGCGAAGTACGCGCCGACGAGTTCGCCGTAGAACGGCCAGTCGTACTCGGTGTCCGCTGCGGCGTGCACGCCGACGTACCCGCCGCCGGTGCGGATGTAGCGCTCGAAGGCGTCCTGCTGCGGTTGGTCGAGCACGTCACCGGTGGTGGACAGCCACACGACCGCGTCGTAGCGGGCGAGCTCCTGGTCGGTGAACCGCGCGGAATCCTCAGTGGACTCGACGTGGAACCCGTTCTGCCGCCCCAATTCCTCGATGGCGGCGATCCCGGACTCGATGGAGGCGTGCCGGTAGCCGGCGGTCTCGGAGAAGACCAGCACGGTGGGCTGGTCGACCGGTTCCGGTGCCGCCGCCCACGCGGGTGCTGCCAGCGTGCCGGCCAGCAGCATTCCCAGAGCGGCGAGTGTGGTGGTTCGCATGCTGAGCTCCTCTCGATTCAGGAGGCGAACCCGACGTCGAGGTACTGGTCGACGTTGTCCCGGGTCACCACGGCCGAATAGGTCGTCACCGAACGCGGGACCTCGTGCTCGGCCAGGTCGGACACACCGCGTGCTTGCGCGAGAAGTCGTGCCAGCGAGATCGCCGAGGAGCACATCGACGGGCTGTAGAGCACGGTCGCGCGCATCACGCCGTTGCCCGCTTTGATCCGGTCCATCATCTGACGCGATCCCGCGCCGCCGACCATGAAGAACTCCTCGCGCCCGGCGGCCTCGACCGCCGACACCACCCCGATGCCCTGGTCGTCGTCGTGGTTCCACACGGCGTCCAGGTGCGAGGCGGCCTGCAGCAGGTTGGTGGCCTGTCGTTCACCGGTCTCGGCGGTGAACTCGGCGGCCACTCGGCGCGTGACCTTCAAGCCGTGCCGGGCCAGCCCGTCGCGGAAGCCCGCGCTGCGCTCCTGCGTGAGCGGTAGCGAATCGGTGCCCGCGATCTCAGCGATGATCGGGTTGGCCACGTTGGCTCGCCGGAGCTCGGCGGCGATGTAGTCGGCGGCGTTGACGCCCATGCCGTAGTTGTCGCCGCCGATCCACACCCGGTAGGCGTCCGGGGAGTCGAAGACCCGGTCCACGTTGACCACCGGGATCCCCGCCCGCGTGGCGCGAAGAGCCACATCGGTCATCGCCTTGCCGTCGGCGGGCAGCACCACGAGCACGTCGACCTTGGCGTTGATCAGCGTCTCGACCTGGGCGATCTGCTGGCTGACGTCCGAGCCGCCCTCGGTGGGCCGGAAGGTCACGTCCGGCAACTTCTCGGCCTGGGCGCGGGCGTAGGTGGTCATCGCCGCCATCCAGCCGTGGTCGGCGGCCGGCGCCGAGAACCCGATCGTCACGTGCTTTCCGGGGGCGGCGTTGTCACCGCCCGCGGCGACGGCGGCCTGGTTCTCCTGCTGCGGTGGGTTGTTGGCCAGGCATCCGCTCAACACCGCGGACGCGCCGATGGCCGTTGAGCCGAACAGGAGTCTTCGGCGGGACGTTTCGGGCACGGACATGGTTCCTCCACGACACGAGGTGGGGTGGTGTATGTCAGGGGGTGCCGGCTCGGCGCCGGGATCGCGCCTGGACGAGCACGGCGAGCACGATGATCACGCCCTTGGCGATGTTCTGGATGTCGGTTTCCAGGTTGTTGAGCGTGAAGACGTTGCTGAGCGTGGTGAAGATCAGCACGCCCAGCAGGGTTCCGCCCATGCTGCCGCGCCCGCCGGAGAGCAGGGTTCCGCCGATGACCACGGCGGCGATCGCGTCGAGCTCGTAGAACAGACCGTTGGTCGAGGCACCGGAGGTCGTCCGGGCCACCACCATGAGTGCGGCGATGCCGCAGCACAGGCCCGCGAGCGCGAACACCAGGGCGGTGTGCCGGCGTACGTTGATCCCGGCCAGTCGGGCCGCCTCGGCGTTGCCGCCGACGGCGAGCGTGCGGCGGCCGAACGTGGTGCGGTTGAGCAGGATCCAGCCCGCGACGAACACGATCGCGAAGATCCAGACCAGCACGGGCACGCCCAGCAGGTGCCCCTTGAACAGCGCCCCGAATCCCGGGGCGTCGACGACCTGGGTCTGCCGTCCGCTGATGCGTTCGGCCAGGCCGCGCGCGGAGGCCATCATCGCCAGCGTGGCGATGAACGGCACCACTCGCCCGTAGGCGACCAGAAGCCCGTTCACCAGGCCGCATCCGGCGCCCACGAGCAGCGCGCACAGCACCATCACACCCGCGCCGTAGGATTGGGTGGCCCAGGTCGTCATCCACACGCTCGACAGGGCCACGATCGACCCGACCGACAGGTCGATGCCGCCGGCCGAGATGACGAACGTCATGCCCACGCTGACCACGCCGATCGCGGCGGCCAGGCGCAAGACCGTGGAGATGTTGCCTTCCGTGAGGAAGGCGTCCGGCCTGGTCGCGTAGCCGACCACGCACAGCGCGATCAGGACGAAGAACAGCGCGGTCAACCGGATGTCGGCACGCGACCACCAACGGACGAGCTTCGACGCAGTGGTCGTGGTCGGTGCGGTGAGGGTTCGTTCGTTCATCTCGACGGTGCCTCCATGACCATGTCGAGCACGTTGGACTCCGTGATCTCACCTGCCGCGGCGGTGTGCACCACGGCGCCGTCGCGCAGCACCAGCACCCGGTCGGCCAGCGCCAGCACCTCCGGGATGTCGCTGGAGACGACGACGATCGCCAAGCCGTCGGCGGCGAGTTGCCGGATGAGCGCGTAGATCTCCGCCCTCGCGCCGACGTCGACGCCTCGGGTGGGTTCGTCGAGCAGGAGAACCCGGCAGCCGCGCAGGACCCATCGGCCGATCACGGCCTTCTGCTGGTTGCCGCCGGAGAACGTGGAGATCGGCCGGGCGGGGTCGGCCGGGCGGAGCTGGAGCCGCTCGGCCACGTCGGTGGTGTCGGCGCGCTCGGCTCCGCGTCGGGTGAATCCCCACCTGCTGTGCCCGGCCAACGACGCCAGCGTCACGTTCTCCGACAGCGCCATCTGCGGGAGCAGCGCTTGGCTCTTGCGTTCCTCCGGAGTCAGTCCGATCCCTGCTGACACCGCGGCGCTGATGCTGCCGGTGCTCACCTGGCGGCCGTCCACCCGGACCTGACCGGAGTCGGGAACGCGGGCGCCGAAGATCGTTTCCAGCACTTCGCTGCGACCGCACCCGACCAGCCCGGCCATGCCGACGATCTCGCCGGCGTGCGCGGTGAAGCTCACCTCGTCGAACTCGCCGCGCCGCCGCAATCCCCGCACTTCCAGCACCGGTCGATCGGTCGCGGTGTTGCCTCCGGCCTCCACCTCGGGAGGTTCCCCTCCCGTCATCAGCGCCACCAGCTCGCTGGTCGAGGTCTCCGCGACCGGTAGCCCCACCGCGGCCGTGCGGCCGTCCTTGAGCACGGTGACCCGGTCCGCGATGCGCCGGATCTCCTCCATGCGGTGGGAGATGTAGACGACGGCGACACCGTCGGCGGTCAGTTCCCCGATGATCCGGAAGAGGTTGTCGACCTCGCCCGCGGACAGCGCCGCGGTGGGCTCGTCCATGATGATCAGCTTCGCCTCGTGGCCCAGAGCGCGGGCCATCGACACCAGTTGCCGCGCCGCCGCCGACAGCTCGCCGACGGGCTCGTCGGGGGTGATCTCCGGATGCCCCAACCGGGCCATCAACTCCGCTGCCGCGCGCCGGGCTTTGCCGCGCTGGGTGAAGCCCGCGCTGGCGGGTTCGTGTCCGAGGAAGATGTTCTCCGCCACGCTCAGGCCGGGCACGAGATCGAGCTCCTGGTACATCGCCGCGATACCGCGCCGCAGCGCCGCGGCCGGCGAGCCCAGGGCGACGGCCTCACCCCGCCACTCGATCGAGCCTCCGTCCGGAGGATGAGCCCCGGAGAGCACCTTGATCAGGGTGGATTTGCCCGCACCGTTCTGCCCGAGCAGGCAGTGCACCTCCCCTGATCGGACCCGCAGGTCGACGCCGTCGAGCGCGCGCACGCCGGGGAAGTCCTTGACGATGCCGGACATCACCAGCAGAACGGTGTTCTCACTCATCTCTCCCCCTGGAGGACCGGGGTCCACCGGCTGTGCTGCGCGGCGCTGCGTTGCACGGCGTCGAGCACCCGTTGCACGTGCAGTCCTGCGGCGAAGTCCGGGCTCGGCGTCGAGCGGTCGGCCACTGCGGTGATGAAATCGCGCAGTTCGTGAACGAAGGTGTGCTCGTAACCGAGCACGTGTCCCGGCGGGTACCACGCTTCCAGGTACGGGTGCTGGGGTTCGGTGGCCAGGATGCGCCGGTAGCCCGCGACGTCCGCGGGGTCGGTGCCGTCGTAGAAGGCCAGCTCGTTCATGGACTCGAAGTCGAAGGCGAGACTTCCCCGGCTCCCGTTCACCTCGATGCGCAGGCCGTTCTTGTTGCCGGTGGCGTACCGGGTGGCTTCGAAGGTGCCCAGTGCGCCTTCGCGGAACCGGGCGGTGAACAGCGCGGCATCGTCGACGGTCACCCGACCTCTTCGGGCGGGCTCGTCGGGCAGCGGCCGCTCGCCGACGAACGTCTCCACGGAACCCGATACCGCGACGATCTCGTCGCCGACGAGGTGTTGGGCGAGGTCGACGATGTGCGCGCCCAGGTCGCCCAGGGCGCCGGACCCGGCGCGTTCGGCGCGCAACCGCCAGCTCAGGGGTGCCTGCGGATCGACCAGCCAGTCCTGCAGGTAGTGCGCGCGGACCTGCCGGATCTCCCCGAGTCGCCCCTGCTGCACCAACGACCGCGCCAGGGCCAGCGCGGGAACGCGCCGGTAGTTGAACCCCACCATGGCCAGGATCCCGTTGCGCCGGGCGCGGTCGGCCGCCTCGGCCATCGCCTCGGCCTCGGCGACCGAGTTGGCCAGCGGCTTCTCGCACAGCACGTGCTTGCCGGCCTCCAACGCGCCGACGGCGATCTCGGCGTGGCTGTCTCCCGGGGTGCAGATGTCGACGATGTGCACGTCGTCGCGCATCAGCACGGATTTCCAGTCGTCGCTGCACTCCCGCCAGCCCAGCCGCGCTGCCGCCGACGCTGCGGCGTCCTTGCGGCGCCCGCAGAGCACGACTCGTTCCGGTCGGGCGGGAAGGTCGAAGACCCGTCCCACGGTGCGCCAGGCCTGGGAGTGGACCGCGCCCATGAACGCGTGGCCCACCAGTGCGACTCCAAGTGTGTTCATCCGTCCTCCTGGGTCTCGCGGAGCCGCGATGCGGACGTCCGCCGAGCGAAAGGGGGTCACGACTCCGGAGAAACGCCGAGAACGTGATCGCTGATCATCGCGGCGGCACCGAGAATTCCGGCGTTGTCGCCGAGTTCGGACAGCACGATCGGAAGACTGCTGGTGGCCAGCGGGGTCGAGCGCCGGTACAACTCGCTGCGCACTTCGGCCAGCAGCACGTGGCCCAGCTTCGACACGCCTCCGCCGACGACGATCATCGCGGGGTTGCAGAAGTTCACCAGCCCGGACAGGACCCGTCCGAGTCGACGTCCACCGTCGCGGACCAGTCCGAGAGCCTGCGGGTCCCCGGCGCGCATGGCGACGCCGACGTCCTCGGCGGTGAGCACCTGGCGACCGACGAGGAGGTCGCGCAGCCCGGGCGATTCTCCGCCTCGCGCGAGTGCCGTGGCGTCGCGCGAGAGCGCCGCGCCGCTGAAACACGCTTCGAGGCAGCCGGTTCGGCCGCATCGGCACACGGGGCCGGTGTCGTGCAAGGCGATGTGCCCGATGTCCCCGGCACTGCCGTTGCTGCCGCGCAACACGCGATGTCCGGTGATGATGCCGCAACCGATGCCGGTGCCGATCTTGACGAAGAGGAAGTCCGCCACGGACTGGGCGAGGCCGCTGTACATCTCGCCCACGGCCATGAGGTTGACGTCGTTGTCGACAAGGACGGGGCAGTCGAACTGCTGCATGACGTGCTCGCGGACCGGGAAGCGGTCCCAGCCGGGCATGATCGGCGGGGAGACGGTGTACCCGTCGCGGAAGCTGACCGGTCCCGGCACGCCGACGCCGATGCCGTCGAGCCTCGGCAGATGCCCACCTGCGCGCAACTTCCCGATCATCTCCACGGCACGGCCCAGGATCGGCTCCGGCCCGGCCTCGATGTCGATGACCTCGCTGGTTTGCGCGACGATGTCGAGTCGGCCGTCGATCACACCGACGTCGAGCGACGTGGCACCGATGTCCACTCCGACGAACCGGAGCCGCCCGGAGAGCTGGACCAGTCCGGAGCGGCGACCGCCTCGCGACTCGGCCTTGCCGGCCCGTTCGACGAACCCCATCTCCTCCAACCGGGCCAACTCCTGCCCGATCTTGGAGCGCGACAGCGAGAGTTGAGCGGCCAACTCCACGGCAGCCTGCGGCCCGTCGCGCCGCAACGATGTCAGAACCCTGGCTTGGTGAGCGTTTTCCGGTTGCACCGGCTACTCCACTTCTTGCACAGAGCGAATGAAGTTCGTCACAGAGTAGGTTAAATGCCGCATTTGCGGTCAAGGGAGAACCAACGTTGTCACCCCAACGGCCGCACCCCGCGGAGAAGTCCTCCCGCGCGGCGAAGAAGCTTGCGCGCCAAGGAATTCCGACCACACGCCCAAAACTGTTTCGTCCACAGTAGAAACAGGCTTCACCTGGGCAAACTCCGTAGAGTGACCACGGTCGAGGCGCGCGTGGGACGGCCGGAAGGCCTATCTGAATGATCTGACTGCCTCAGCATCAGTATCGGCTTGGTGGCCCTGTGGTGGTTGAGCCGTTCGCGCAACAGGAATGAGGACGTCCGGATGTTCGGAGGTTGGTTTCCCGGAGTCCTCCACGACATCAGCGGCGGCCGAGGCGCCTGCTGGCGACGCCAGCTCCGAACTCTGGAAATCCGTCGCACGCTCTCCGGTCCACCGCGGAAGCCCCGCTCGGCTCCCGGCGGCGAAGGCGCCAGCTGAGAAGCGAAGGGCGGGGACATTGCCGCCTGCACACGTCGTCGACCGTGGGGCGGGTGATCGTCGTGTGGAACTTGGCTTCACGGAGTCCTTCGCGCAAGTCCGCGTCCGTCTTGGAGCCAGCGCACTCGAAGCCCGGGTGCGCCATGCGCCTTGGAGACGCGAGGGGCAGGTGACGATCCGCGACGTCATCGTGGCAGCCGACGTCGGTGCAGTTGATCTCCTGTTCGCCCCTCCTGTTGCTGCGGCAACACTGTCTGCTGACCGCGCAGGTTCCGGTGCTCAGTGGCGCGGGCCACCGCGTGAATCACCTACGACCGCGGCGGGGTCGCGCCCCACAGCAGCCCCGACGCTACCGAGCCCTGTCGGTATGCAGCCGTCGCTTCCGGCCTCCTGAAAGCCTGCCTCCGCGTGCGTCGACGTGTGGCCGCCATGGTCGCTGCACTGCGCTAGAGCGTCGTTACTGTCCGTCGCCTTGTTGTCCAAACCTTTCGGTCGAATCGGGCAAAACCAGGTATTCGAATGCGTAGAAACCGCGAGGTGTGGTCACGCTGCGTGCTGAAGTGTGGGTGCGTGATCCCCGAACATAGGAACGAATCCCAGAACCCCGAACATAACGATCATTCCCGTGGGCAAGCACCGGTAGCGCGGCACTTCCGGGAGAGGGGCGCGCCGCACCCGACCGCGATCCGCGACAAACTCCCCGGACTGGTTGCTCGCGCATCGCGGAGGCGTGCGGCGCAGGCCGGTGTGGCAGTCGCTGCTGTCGGTGTGATCGGTCTGTTGGTGGGCTGCGGCAGCTCCGGCCAATCGGAGCCGAAGGTGCAGGATGCCGCGTTGCAAGCTCCGATCCAAGCCCCATCGGTCCCGCAGCAGGCCGACCCCCCCAAGCCAGAGCCGCAGGCGGCCCCACCTGCTCCCGCCGTCCCCGAGCAGGAACCGGCGGCTGCTCCGACTGCGCCCGACACGCAGGCCGAGCCCGAAGCGCCGCCGGGACCGCCGGTCGAGGGGATCGATGTGTCCAACCACAACGGTGACATCGATTGGAAGCAGGTCGCAGCCGACGGCAAGAAGTTCACCTTCGTGCTGGCGACTGACGGCACCAGCTTCACGAACCCGCGCTACGGCGAGCAGTACCACGGAGCCAAGGACGCCGGCCTGATCGCCGGTGCCTACCACTTCGCCAGGCCCGGTTCGTCCTCAGCTGAGGAGCAGGCCGAGCGGTTCTTGGACACCGCTGATTACCAGGCTGACGGCAGGACCCTCCCGCCGGTGCTGGACCTGGAGGTCGATCCGAAGGCCGGTGGTTGTTACGGGCTGTCGGTCGACCAGATGCAGCAGTGGACCAAGACGTTCAACGAGAAGGTCAAGGAGCGCACCGGCAAGGACGCGATCATCTACGCCAACCCGTCGTTCTGGCGGGAGTGCATGGGTAGTTCGGACGCCTTCGGGAACCACGCGCTGTGGCTGGCTTCCTACGATGTCGACAACCCGTCTGTGCCGAACGGTTTCGGTGACTGGGACTTCTGGCAGTACACCAGCAAGGGCAAGGTCGCAGGCATCAACACCAACACGGACCTCAACAAGTACAAGGAAGGTCTCGCTCGCCTGGAGCGCTTGGCGCGCTGAGATCTGAACGACTGCACCGCGGAATGAGAAGCTCCGCCCGAAGCGGGCCGCCGGGAAATTCCGGCGGCCCGCTTTGTCGTGCGCTCGTTGTCCGCGAGGGCTGAGGCTGGAAACCGCGGTGTGTCGCGGGTTCGGGGAATCCGACCACCACCATCGCTCCAGTGATATCTGCCTGCCCGGGACCGGAGCTTGATGGCCACTCAGTGACGGGTGGCCATCGTGGTCTGCGCTGCTTCGGGTAGGCGGAGGCCTTTGAGGGTGAGGGCGTTGACTGCGACGATCACGCTGGACCCGGACATGGTCAGGCCAGCGATCTCGGGGCGGAGCATGAGGTCCGCCGTGCGAGTGGGCGTGCGCTTCAGTCGCCGATTCACCCCCTGGACGCAGTGTCAGCCGTACCCAGTGCTGCGTCCACATGGGCTGAGGTGGGTCCGGCAGTGCAGTCATGCGTCATGAGGAACCGCCGCGGCGTGTGCAGGGCCCCGGTCTTCGGCGGCCTGGCGGACGAGGGCGGTAACCTCCGTGGCGATGGTGAACCCGAACCGTTGGGTACGAGCCGCGCGAGGCCCCCTCGCGCGGCTGATCGCAGTTCTCACGGTGGTCGCGGGATTTGCGCTCATGCACGCCCCGCAGTGCGCTGACGGCATGATGCCCGCGGTGCACCTCACGGCGACCGCGGACCAGGCCGTGAGCGACATGGCCGGTATGGGGCCTGTCCACGGTCCGGGCAACCACGATTCGAGCGCTGTCACGCCCAGCGCCGCAGCAGACACGATTCACGTCACGAACGACGATGAGTCCACGGGCGAGTCCCTGCTGATGACCTGCTTGACGCTGTTGGTCACCATGCTCGGGGCCCTGGTGCTGCTACGCCGCTCGCTGATCCCGCTCGGCACGCGCATTCTGAGGCGCAGCGGTCCTCAGGCTCAGCCCTGTGCGCCGTTGCGCCCGAGCCTGATTCAGCTCTGCATCCTCCGAACGTAGAAGAAGTCCGTCGGCGACACCGCACGGTTCGTACCCGTGCGGTGACCGAGCGCGCCTGTGTCGCGCGGCTTCTTTTCCCTCACTTCGTTCGGAGGAGTCTTCTTCGTGGATCTGATCGCTGTTCTGCTGACCGGATTGCTGGCCGGCGGGGTGTCCTGCGCGGCCGTGCAAGGCGGCCTGCTGGCCGGGATGATCTCCCGCCAGCGTCGCATCACCGACCGAGATTCGGACCTCGGCGGCACCCGCCTCCAGTCCCGAAGCGCACTGGGCCGCCTTGCTGACGATCTAGCGCCGGTGGGTGGTTTCCTGGCCGGCAAGCTCGTCTCGCACACGATCCTCGGTGCCCTGCTGGGTGCCCTGGGCAGCGTCGCGCAGCTGTCGGCTGGCCTGCGCACGTGGATTCAGCTGCTCGCCGGGGCCGTGATCATCGCCTTCGGTCTCGCGCAGCTCGGTGTGCCCGGGTTCCGCAACATCGTCATCGAACCGCCCCTGTCCTGGATGCGGATCGTGCGCGACCGCTCCCGTTCCCAGTCGGCGGCGGCACCGACCCTGCTCGGGGTGGTCAGCGTGCTGATCCCGTGCGGCGTGACGCTCTCGGTCGAAGCGCTGGCCCTCGCCTCCGGTTCACCGCTGACCGGCGCGGTGATCATGGCGGTGTTCGTGATCGGCACCAGCCCGCTGTTCGCCCTGCTCGGCTACCTCGCGCGCAAAGCCGCCACCGCCTGGCGCGGCCGGCTCGCCGTGCTCACCGGCGTCGTCGTCGTGATCACCGGTCTCTACACGTTCAACGGCGGGCTCGAACTCGCCGGATCCCCGTTGGCGGCCAGCCGCCTCACCCAAGCCGCCACCGCCGAGGAACCGCCGCCCGCGGGCACCGTGTCGGTCCAGAACGGCCACCAAACCGTGGTGATCACCGCGACCACCGGCGCCTACAGTCCGGCCAAGGTCCAGGTTCGCGCGGGCATGCCGACCACGCTCGTCATCCAGTCGGACAACGCCCAGGGCTGCGTGCGCTCGTTCATCATCCCGGACCGCAACGTCGACAAGATCCTGCCGGTCCGCGGAGCCACCGCCGTCGAGCTCGGCGCACTCCCGCCGGGGCCGGTGGCGTACTCCTGCGGCATGGGCATGTACACCGGCACCCTCACCGCCGCCTGACCGAGGAGGGGAGAACCTCGATGTCGACCACCACTGTCACCTTCCGCGTCAGCGGCATGCACTGCGGCAGCTGCAGCCTGCTCATCGACGACGTGCTCGAAGACCTGCCCGGCGTGCACACCACGACCACCTCGGTCAAGGCAGGCCGCAGCGTCGTCGAACTGGACCTGGCCAGGTCCAGCACCGACGACGTCATCGCTGCGATCGCCGAGGTCGGGTACCGCGCCGAGCCCGTCGGCTGACCCGAGCGACCGGACGGCGCTGCGTGGTGGGGTCGACGACGGCCCCACCACCCCAGACCGATCGTGCGGGGCGTTCGAGCCGTTGACTACCCGTACCCCCTAGGGGTATGTTCGGTTCGAACGTGACGACCGATTCGACTCAGGTGGGGACATGCACGGCTACACCCACGACAAGGACGCCTACGCCAAGCGGCTGCGTCGCATCGAGGGCCAGGTTCGTGGTCTGGCCAAGATGATCGAGAACGACGAGTACTGCATCGATGTGCTCACGCAGATCAGTGCGACGACCAAGGCCTTGCAGTCGGTGGCGCTGGGGCTGATGGACGAGCACCTGGGTCACTGCGTCGCCGAAGCGATGACCGAAGGCGGCGAGACCGCGGACGCCAAGATCCGCGAGGCCAGTGAGGCGATCGCTCGTCTCGTTCGCTCGTAGCACCCATTCACCACCGGGAAGGAACTGTCATGGCGGAAACGAAGTACACGGTCACCGGGATGACCTGCGGGCACTGCGCTGCGTCGGTGACCGAGGAGATCAACAAGATCGACGGTGTGTCGGACGTGGCGGTCGATCTGCCCTCCGGTGCCGTGACCGTCACCAGCGACGCGTCGCTGAGCGAGGCAGCGGTGCGCAGCGCCGTTGAAGTGGCCGGCTACGAGCTGGCTCAGTAGGGCTCAGCCCGAGGAGGGCCCGCCCAGCGGGCCCGGACCGCAAAGGGGTTGAAAAATGAACACAGCAGCGAAGCTCTCCGCCTACGGTGCGGTGCTCGCGCTCGCCTTCGGCGGGGCGTGGGCGGCCGGATCCGCAGTCGGTCCCCTCACCACCGGCGTCGCGGCGCAGAGTGGCCACCCCGGCGTTGGGCACGCCGGCAGCGGGGACAACCACAGCGGCACCGTCGCGGGAGCCACGCAGTACCACTTCCCGGCAGGGCTCGCGTCGACCAGGGACGGTTACACCCTCACGTCCACCACGACGACGATCACGCCGGGCAGCACCGAGGACTTCTCCTTCCGCATCACCGGCCCCGACGGGAACCCGGTGACGCGCTTCGAGGCCGAGCACGACAAGCGGATGCACCTGATCGTCGTCCGCCGTGACACGGCCGGTTATGAGCACCTGCACCCGGAGATGAGCCCGGACGGCACCTGGAACGTGCCGATGCGACTACCCCTCGGGGGTACCTACCGGGTCTTCGCTGATTTCGTCCCGACCGGCGGTGCGGACCAGACGCTGGGGCTCGACGTGAACGCGCCGGGCGCCTTCGAACCGGTTGCGCATGCGCCCTCTCGCATCGCGGAGGTCGACGGCTACCAGGTCAAGTTGGACGGGCAGCTCTCGGCCAAGCGATCGTCTCCGGTCACGCTGACGGTGAGCAAGAACGGCCAGCCCGTCACCGATCTGCAGCCCTACCTGGCCGCGTACGGGCACTTGGTCGCGCTGCGCACGGGCGATCTCGCCTACCTGCACGTGCATCCCGAGGGAGCCCCGGGCGATGGCCGCACTCCGGCGGGCCCGGAGATCACGTTCCGGGCCGAGGTTCCCTCCGCGGGCACCTACCGGCTCTTCCTCGACTTCCAGCACCAGGGCCAAGTCCGCACCGCGGAGTTCACGGTCGACACGGGTCCGACCGCGAGCCAGCAGCCGCAGCCGCCGTCCGCTGACGGCCACGGAAGCCACGGGTGAACAGGAGAACCTCGATGAGCAAGCTCAGTGATTCCCCGAGCCTGGCGGGCCGGGAGATCGAACTCGCAATCGGCGGCATGACCTGCGCCTCGTGCGCGGCCCGGGTGGAAAAGCGCCTCGGCAAGCTCGAGGGCGTCACCGCCACCGTCAACTACGCCACCGAGAAGGCCAAGGTGTCCCTGCCTCCCGGCCTGGACCCGCAGCAGCTCGTGGAGCAGGTCGAGGCGGCCGGCTACACAGCGACCCTGCCGACTCCGGATGCGAGCGGCGAGCAGGAGCGCGAACCGGATGATCCGGTGCGCGCCTTGCGCGACCGGTTGATCGTGTCCGCGGCGTTGTCCGTTCCGGTGATCGCGTTGGCGATGGTGCCGGCGTGGCAGTTCACCTACTGGCAGTGGATTTCGCTGACGTTGGCCGCTCCTGTTGTCCTGTGGGGCGCGTGGCCGTTCCACCGCGCCGCGTGGACGAACCTGCGTCACGGCGCGGCCACGATGGACACGCTGATCTCGATGGGCACCCTGGCGGCATTCCTCTGGTCGCTGTACGCGCTGCTGTTCGGCACTGCCGGAACCCCGGGCATGACCCATCCCTTCGAGCTCACGGTCCAGCGCATGGCCGGGGACGGCAACATCTACCTCGAAGTCGCCGCGGGCGTGACGACGTTCATCCTCGCGGGGCGGTTCTTCGAGGCGCGGTCCAAGCGCCGTGCGGGGGCGGCGCTGCGGGCGCTGCTGGAACTCGGCGCGAAGGACGTCGCCGTGCTCCGCGACGGACGCGAGCAGCGCATCCCGATCGAACAACTGGCCGTCGGCGATCACTTCATCGTGCGTCCGGGCGAGAAGATCGCCACCGACGGGGTTGTCGAGGACGGCAACTCGGCGGTCGATGCCAGCATGCTCACCGGCGAATCGGTGCCGGTCGAGGTCACCGCAGGAGACGCGGTGACGGGTGCGACCGTGAACGCGGGAGGCCGGCTGGTCGTGCGTGCGGTGCGGGTCGGTGCCGATACGCAGCTGGCGCAGATGGCGAAGCTGGTGGAGGACGCCCAGAACGGCAAGGCCGAGGTGCAGCGGTTGGCCGACCGGATCTCGGCGGTGTTCGTGCCGATCGTGATCGCGCTGGCGATCGCCACGCTCGGGTTCTGGCTCGGTGCCGGTGGTGGGGCCACCGCGGCCTTCACCGCAGCTGTCGCGGTGCTGATCATCGCCTGCCCCTGCGCGTTGGGGCTGGCCACGCCCACCGCGTTGCTGGTCGGGACCGGGCGCGGTGCGCAGCTGGGAATTCTGATCAAGGGCCCCGAGGTGCTGGAGTCCACCCGGCGCATCGACACCGTCGTGCTGGACAAGACCGGCACCGTCACCACCGGGCAGATGTCCCTGGTCGGCGTCCACCTCGCCGATGGGGTGGACGAGGATGACGTGTTGCGCTTGGCCGGTGCGGCAGAACACGCCTCTGAGCACCCCATCGCGCAGGCGATCGCGCGCGGCGCTCGGGAACGAGTGGGTGAGCTCCCGGCGGTGGAGGAGTTCAGCAACACCGAAGGCCTGGGTGTGCAGGCCGTGGTCGACGGCTACGCGGTCCTGGTGGGACGGCCCGCATTGCTGGAGCAGTGGAGCCAGCCGCTGCCGGATGAGCTCGTCACCGCGCGGCGGACCGCGGAGCGGGCGGGACGGACGGCGGTCGCGGTGTCCTGGGACGGTGCCGCGCGCGCCGTCCTCGAGATCGCCGACACCGTCAAACCGGGCTCGGCGGAGGCGATTTCGCAACTGCGCGAACTCGGGTTGAGGCCGGTGCTGCTCACCGGCGACAACGAGACGGTCGCCCGCACCGTGGCCGGCGAGGTCGGCATCGACGAGGTCATCGCCGAAGTCCTGCCGAAGGACAAGGTCGAGGTCATCACGCGCTTGCAGCAGGAAGGACGCGTGGTGGCGATGGTGGGCGATGGCATCAACGATGCCGCGGCGCTGGCTCGAGCCGACCTCGGGTTGTCGATGGGCACCGGCACCGATGTCGCCATCGAGGCCTCGGACCTCACGCTGGTGCGTGGCGACCTGCGGGCGGCGGTGGATGCGATCCGGCTCTCGCGGCGCACGTTGGCGACGATCAAGGGCAACTTGTTCTGGGCGTTCGCCTACAACGTGGCCGCGTTGCCGCTGGCGGCTCTCGGGCTGCTGAACCCGATGATCGCCGGTGCGGCGATGGGGTTCTCCAGTGCCTTCGTCGTCGCCAACAGCCTGCGGTTGCGTGGTTTCCGCTCCTCCATCACGGATGTCCCGGCGATGGGTAGCCAGACCCGTGAACCGGCGATGGCGGCGACGTCACACGGCTGACTGACGTGGCTGGCGGCCGGGAATGTCATCCCGGCCGCTAGTCTCGTTGTGGGGCAACGGATCTCCGATTCATCCCGGTGTTCCCCAAAGGGGGGCAGCGGGATGAAGGCCAATTGTGTTGAGGTGAGCCGTTTCCCTACTGGTCGTCGAGCGTCCGGAACACCAGGCCGGGATGTGGTTTGGGTCCGAACGACGTCGATTTGCGGGGGAGGCGGAGTCCTGACGTGGCGGCGGTGGTGAGGTCGTGCTGGGTCGGCGGGTTGGTGAGGACTGCGACTCCTCCGGTGCGTCGCGCTGTTTGGATGGCCGTGGCGGCGTGGGGTTCGAACTCAACGTGCCTGGGATGGTCGGGAATGCGCCACACGTGTTTGAGCAGAGCGGAGTCCAGTACCGCGACGTGCATTGAACGAAGCGGTGGTGGGGTGCCGTTGAGCGCGATGTCCAGGAACCGGGGTCGTGGTTCGGTGAGCAGGAAACCGCCGCGCGGGGTGGCCAGGATGAAGGCAGGGCCCGTGCGTGCGTGGCGTTTGAGCGCGGCGAGCCAGTGCGTCAGTGACCCGTGCAGCGGGTGTACGCGGAATTGGGATGAGGCGTTTCGGAGCGCGTGGTGAGGGTCGAGGTGGGGTAGGACCCGGTGGATGGGGGCGAGCCGCAAGGGAGTTGCGGTGACGTCGACCAGCAGGCCCGGGAAGTAGTCCCACGGGCCGGGCCCCTGGGAGTTGGCGTAGGCCGAGCGCCGGTGTTGCCGGGCGGCGGCGTAGCGGTGGTGGCCGTCGGCGATGAAGGCCGTGCGCGTGTTCAGCTCGGCGATGATCTCGTCTTGCGTCGCGTGGTCGGTGATGGGCCAGAGCCGATGAGACTGACCGTCGTCGGCCAGGACGTCGGTGACCGGTTTTTGCCGCGCGAGGCCGGCGAGGTGTCGGGTCGTGCGGCCATCGCCGGAGTACCCGAGCAGGGCCGGGTCGAGGTTCATTCGGCCGCGGTCCATGATCCCGGTGAGTTCGGCGGCGTGTTCGGGGATGATCTCCTCGTGGGTGCGCAGCCCGCTGTCCAGGTGCACTGCGCCCAGCACTCCCCGGAGGTTTCCGCGCGGTCCGGTCTGCTCGTAGGCGTAGAACGCGGGTTGGCGATCCTGCAGGATCACGCCGCGACGCTGCCAGTCGGTCAGGGTGCCGGATTCGCCGGAGGCCGCGTGGGGGTTCCACGGCGTGGCGTAGCGGGCCGCGAGGGAACCGAGGTGGCGTGAGCCGATGTGCCAGCCGCGGAACGGGGCCACAGACACGCCGTTGCGTGGCGAGGTGACGGCCCGGATCGGCCCGGCCGACTCGATCTCGACGAGTTCCGTGTCCCCATGACCCTCGGGGTCTCCGTCGAGGTCGTGGTCGGGTTTCTCAGCCAGACAGGGTTTCAGAGCCAACAACGCCCCGAGGCCACAGGCGCCCGCCATGACGAGCACGGCAGCGGGCGTCGAGACGAACCCGACCAGCGGGCCGGCCAGCAGCGGACCGGCGGACTGCCCCACGAGCAGGTAGCTGTTGGCCGTGCTGACGAACGCGCTCTTGTGCTCACCGGGCGCGTGCCGGCTGAAGTGCAGGAACAGCGATTGGGCGAGCGCGGCGAAGCACAAGCCCTGCACCAGCCGGAACGGGATCATCGCGAGAGGATCCAGCGGCAGGGAGACGAGGGCGATGGCCGCCGCGCACCCGGCGGCGCTGAGCGCGAAGGTGCGCAACGGCCGTCCGGTGAGGTCGTTGTGCTTGCCCCACCAGAACGAGCCGAGCAGGGTCGCGCCCCACATCACCGAGTGCAGGACGCCGACCCACGTGCTGGCCGTGCTCCGGTCGGTGACGACGCCTTGGATGTGTTCGGCGTAGATGGGGATGAGGCCGTAGACGCCGAAGTAGGTGCCAATCGCCGCGAGTGCCAGCGCCGCGGCGCCGGGAACCTGCATGATCGAGGCACGGCGACGGGGTCGCCCGGGTTGGTCCTTGCGTACCGCGTCTGCGGGAGCCCTGTCGGGTTCGCGCAGGCCCAGCGCGCTGGCGAGGGCGAGCACGGTTGCGGCGGCTGCGATGGCGAACATGAGCTGCTGCAAGCCGTCCGAACCCACGACGAGACCACCGGCGATGGGGCCGACCAGTGCTCCCGCGGCGGTGGCGCTGAAGGATTTGCCCAGCGCTGAGCCGCGTTTCTCGTCGGTGCCGGTCGAGCCGGCGAACGCCGCGGCTGCCTCGACGACACCGCCGAGCGTGCCTTGCAGCAACCGCCCGGCCACCAGCAGCAGGGGCGTGCCGGCGGTGGCCATGACGACCATGGCCACCGCCAAGCCCAGCAGTGCGCGCACCACCATCCACTTGCGGCCGATGCGATCGCCCAAGCGGCCCCACAGCGGGGTGGCGACCGTGAGGGCCAGGGCCGGGGCGGCGATGGCCACCCCGGCCCAGGTCTGGGTCTCGGCAACACCCGTGGTGCCCATCTGCTCCAGGTAGAAGGGCATGATCGGCACCAGCATCATGAGCCCCGCGGTGTTGATGAACTGTCCGGCCCACAGCAGGAGGAGGTTCTGCCCGCGACCGCGGGCGGAACCGGCGTGATCCTCTGAGGCGTTGCCCGGGGGCTGGGTCTGCAGGGTGCGGGTCACGGTGACACCACCTCGGGCTCCTGCCACGGGTCGGGCAGGTTGGCGACCCACTCGTCGTCGTAGACCAGGTCCAGGTAGCGCTCACCGCGATCGGGCAGCACCGTCACGATGCGCGCCGGTCCCTCCAGGCGGGAGACGAGGTGCTCGATTCCGGCGATGACCGCGCCCGAGGACCCGCCGGCGAAGACCTTCTCGGTGGCCAGCAGCCGTCGGCACCCGGCGGCCGACTCGGCGTCGGCGACGTGCAGGACATCGTCGATCTCCTCCGGGTCGTAGATCTCGGGCACGCGGCTGGCCCCGAAGCCCGGGATCTGTCGCGGCGCGGAGGGGGTGCCGAAGATGACCGAGCCGACGGCGTCGACGGCGATGACCTTGAGGTTCGGGTGGTCCTTGCGCAGGCGTCGCGCGATGCCCTGGATGGAGCCGGTGGTGGAGACCGCTGCCACCAGGTAGTCGATGGGTCCTTCGACGGCGTCGAGGATCTCCTCGCCGGCCGTCTCGTGGTAGGAGCGCCAGTTCAGGTCGTTGGCGTACTGGTTGATCTGGGTCGCGTTCGGGAGCGACGCCACCAGTTCGCTCGCGCGTTGAACGCGGGAGTGCAGGTATCCGCCCGCGGCGTCGCGTTCGGTCACCATCTCCACGTCGGCGCCGAAGAGCTCCAGCAGGCGCAGGTTCGTCGGCGAGGTCTTGGGATCGACCACGGCGGTGAACGACAGGCCGTGCAATCCGGCTGCCATGGCCAGGGCGATGCCGAGGTTGCCGGAGGTGCTCTCCACCAGCCGCATCCCGGGACGCAGCGTCCCGTCGGCCAGCCCTTGTTCGATGATGAACCGCGCCGGGCGGTCCTTCATGCTGCCACCCGGGTTGAGCATCTCCAGTTTGGCGAGTACTTCCACGTCGGGTTCGGGGAAGCAGCGGCTGAGTCGCACCATCGGGGTTGAGCCGACACAACCGATCACCGAATCGTGGATCACTGCGAACCTCCAAGTTTCGGGGCGCACGTCGGGGCGCCACCGCGGTGAAAAGAGCGGAAAGCGTGAACCGATGCGCACACGACGACGCAGGTGTGCCCCAAAAACCGGATCCAGCCGGGTCGCGTCACCGTCGCGCGAAAGGACGTCCCGTCCAGGCAGACGAATTCAGCCAGGCGAAGGCAGAACACGACGAAAGTGCGCGTTCAGGGAGAGTTCGCCCGTGATTTACCCGGATGGGAGTCCGATGCGGGAATCAGGTTCGTGCGATGCACGCGAAGTGGAGGAAAGAAGTTCCGGATTGTCTCCACGGTGGACGGGAGGACCAATGCCGAAGCCGCGGAGCCCACGCGGGCTCAGCGAACAGCGCTGCGACCGCGGTCGCGGCGAAAGCCAGGGCAAGAAGGAGAAAGCCCAGGTCGTGAGGGGTATTGAGTTGCCTGGTGAGCGCGGCGGCGCTGTAATCCGGCCCGGCATCGCAATACGGGGCCCCGTGGTCCTGATCGCCGTTATGGCTGGTGGCGGCTGCATCTGAGACCGCGGGCAGGTGGGTGTCGTGGTCGTGCGTGTGTCCGGCCGCGTCACCGTGGTGCGAACTCGCCGAATTCGACAGCGACATCATCGCCGCGTGCCCGGGAAGCGCGTGTGCCGGCAGAAGCACGAGGGGAACGAGGAGAAAGCCCAGCACGAGCAGGGGAAGTGCGAGCCACTTCCCCAGACCGTGTTGCCGTGCCGTTGATGCCTTCACGAGCACCACACTAGAGACGTCGTCGAGAGGTCGCGAAGCGGTATGCCCACTCTCACACGATGGATCCGGGAGTTGATGTCGGGGTTGGGAAATCGGTGCACAGCGAGCTCGAATCAGGTGAGGTTTAACCGTTCGGTCGGGACAACCCCGGCATACCGGGGGCGCGTATCCAGACGCAGGGCGGAGGGTTTGGCGGGCGGGTGCCACGCGGAAGGCGCCTGGCGGCGCTACCAACGGCTACAGTGGGCGGCCGTCGTCGAACGTCGACGCGTTGAGCTTCAAGCGCTGGGTGCGAGCAGTGATGATGTCCTCGATCAGGAAGATCTCAGCCGTGGCCGGCTCGCCATTCCTGCGTCTCGCCGTCCTCGTCATCGGGCTCGTGGTCGCCCTGGCTGTCGGATGGTGGCTCGGGCCCGATACGCCACTGCTGGACATCCGGACGTGGCGCGGCGAGAGCGGCGCCTGGACGCCCCTGCTGTTCGTGCTGTTGTTCGGAGCAGCCGCACTCGTGTTCACGCCGAGGCCCGCGTTGTCCGCCATCGCCGGAATCCTGTTCACCCTGCCGGTCGCCGTGCCCGTAGTGGTGACGGGCACCGTGCTGGGGGCGGGGCTGGCGTTCGGCATCGCACGGCTGCTCGGGCGCGAGGCCCTTGCGCCCTTGCTCAGGAAGGGGCGGTTGGGCGCTCTGGATTCCGCCTTCGCGCGGCGAGGTTTCACGGCAACGGTGATCTGCCGGTTGCTCCCCGTGCTTCCCTACGGCGTGGTCAACTACGGCGCCGGTGTGACCCGGGTGCGCTTGCTGCCGTTCCTCGCAGGAACCGCTGTGGGCACGCTGCCCGCCAACATCGCCTACATCACCGCAGGCAACGCCCTGGCCGCCGGTGCCGGCTGGATGCCCGCGATCTGGTTGGCACTCGCGGTGGCCTTCGTGGTTTGTGCGGGATGGGGTGCGCGACGACTGGTGCACGGGCGATCCTCGCCACGTGTTGGCCAGGACTGCGCCGAGGGCACGGCTTCGCAGCACTGACACGGCTGCGATCGGTCAGTCGGGGCGCAGTCCCGCCATGGTGACCGCGACGAGTCGTCGCGTGGCCGCCTTGGACGGCAGCCTGGCGGCGGCCGTGAGCGAGTGGAGGCAGAAGTTCGCCAGCTCGCCGGGTGCTACGTCGTCGCGGAACTCGCCGGTGCGCACCCCCTCGGCCAGCAGGTGCTGGATGAAGTGGTTCAGGTGCTGCTGCGCGTCGGCGACGTGCTCGCCGCGGTGCAGCAGCGCGGCGAGTTCGGTGCCGTGCCGCTGCTGCGAGATCTGCGCGAACTCCTCCAGCACGGCTTTGAGTCGTTGACCCGGGCTGCCCGCGCCGTGGCCGATCTTGGCGAGGTGCTGGAGGTGTTCGGAGACCTGGCGCTCGTGCCAGGCGAAGAGGATCGCCTCGACGTCCGGGAAGTATTTGTAGAGCGTGGCTCGTCCAATGCCGGCCTTCTCGGCGATCTGCGACATCGTGACCGCGCGCAGGCCCTGCTCGGCCACCAGCTCCGCGGTGGCGTCCAGGATCGCGCCACCGACCTCGCGCCGGTGCGCCTCCACCGTCTCGTTCCACAACCTCGGCACGCCGATGACTATACGCCCCGTCCCGACCGACACGTGACGTCGTGGCATGGACACCGTGTATCGTAAAATACGACGAAGCGAGCACCGAGGACACGGCATGGCTGACGCACCCTTGCCCACCGATGACCGCGACGCGGGCGACGGTCACGCGACCCCGCGCTGGGTGAAGATCTTCGCCCTGGTCGCCTTGGCCCTGCTCGTGCTGTTCGTGGTGGTGCACCTCGCGGGCGGCGGCATGGGGAGCCACCTGCCGTGATGCCTCCGGGGGTGCGCAAGGTCGCGCTGACCGCGCACGTCGCGTTCTCCGTCGGCTGGCTCGGGGCGGTGGGAGCGTTCCTCGCCCTCGCGATCGCCGGCCTGTCGAGCGGCGATGCCGAGTTGACGCGAGCGGCATACCTCGCGATGGAGCTGACGGGCTGGTACGTCCTCGTGCCCTTGAGCGTCGCCTCGCTGATCACCGGTCTCGTTCAGGCGCTGGGCACGTCCTGGGGCTCGTTCCGGCACTACTGGGTCCTGCTGAAGCTCCTGATCACCGTGCTGGCGACCGCGGTGCTGCTCGTGCACATGCGGCCGGTGAGCCACCTGGCGGACCTGGCAGCCGAATCCGGCTTGACCGGTGCCCACACCGCCACGCAGATCCAGGTCCTCGCCGACGCCGGCGCCGCGGGGGTGGTGCTGCTCGTCGCGATCGGTCTGTCGGTGTTCAAACCGCGCGGCCTGACCCGCCACGGATGGCGCCGCAGCAGCAGCGCGGCGCCCGGCGCACCGCGAACTCCGGCTCTCAGGCCGACGCGGCACAAGAGTCGGCACGGCCTCGCCAAGCTGAGGCGGTCGTAGACCAAGTCCGCTGCTAGAAACAAGGAACCCCACGAAGCCGGAAGACCCGTGGGCTGCGAGCGCGAGATCTCGTCGTCCGCCGTCACCACACACGCGGTGAAGGCGAACAAGTTCGATCGACGGTGAGCACGGCTCGCACGGTGCCCCTCTCTCGCTACCGCGGATGTGGGGCACCGTTGTAGTGCCCTCTGCCGATATGCGGCTGAGGGCCAAGCGGAAGACGCGTTCTCCTCTTCAATAGGTCACGGGTACCGCGGGCGCCGATGGCTGACTTCCGGCCACTACCGTGCGGGGCATGGATTTCGACGATCAGCTCGTGGTGGTGACCGGAGGTGGGCGCGGCCTGGGCGCCGCGTTGGTGCGCGCGTTCGCGGGGCAGGGCGCGCGCGTCGTGATCGACTACCGCCGCAGCCGTGAGCAGGCGGAAGCGCTGGCCGGCGAGCTCGGAGACCAGGTGATCGCCGTCGAGGCCGACGTCACCGATCGAGCCCAGGTCGATGCCCTGTTCGCCACGGCACGTGAGCGTTTCGGGACTCCGGTGACGACGGTGGTCAACAACGCTCTTGCCGATTTCGCGTTCAACGGCGACGCTCGTTCGCGCGCCGACGCGATCACGTGGGGTGAGTTCGCCGGGCAGTTCGAGGGCAGCGTCCGCGGTGCGCTGCACACCGCCCAGGCGGCTCTGCCGGGCATGCGGGAGCTCGGTGCCGGCCGGATCGTCAACGTCGGCACCAATCTGTTCCAGAACCCGGTCGTTCCCTATCACGACTACACGGCCGCGAAGGCGGCGCTGCTGTCGCTGACCCGCACCCTCGCTGCCGATCTCGGTCCCGATGGCATCACGGTCAACATGGTCTCGGGAGGGCTGCTGCGCACCACCGACGCGAGCGCCGCCACTCCCGAGGCGGTGTTCGACGCGATCGCCGCGAACACACCGTTGCGTCGCGTGGTGACACCCGAGGAGTTCGCCGACGCGGCTCTGTTCTTCGCCTCGCCGTGGTCGCGGGCCGTCACGGGCCAGAACCTGGTGGTCGACGGCGGTCTGGTCAACGACTGAGCAGGCACCTCGGAGATTCCGAGCCAACGCCGACAAGGTTCACGAGGGTGCGCGATGAGCAACGACGAGTCCGTCGTGTCGGTCGAGGTCCTGCGCCAGGTGATGAAGAAGGCACTGGGCGCGCGTCGGCGAACGGCTGGCACTCGAAAGCGACTTCTTCTGGTCAGTGCACCATTCAACGCTGCGCCAGGTTCAACCAGACAGAACACTAGATCGCCTGGGTGCAGACGACCATCCGCTGGAGGCCTGAATTGATCGGCCTCGCAAGGTGTGCCGGGTCGCCGTCGTCGCTGAGCAGAGGGCCTAGATGTTCTTGGCGGAGGCGTGGCGAGGCCGAAGATGAGTTCGGGGATGTGCGTATCGGAGAGGGATTTGCACTTCCACGGATCAAGACGCAGGTCAGGGTCTTGAGGTGTTGAGTGGTTCACAAGATCTGCATCAGAAACCCCAGGTCAAAAGCTTGACCTGGGGTTGATGTTGTGTCCGAGGGCGAGTTGCGCACTAACCACACGGCTCGCGCTGGCCGGGACCGGCTGAGCAGAGGGCATTTTGCTGTCCCGCACGTCCCGCTGGGAGTCCGCCCGGGGGTGCCTTGGAGGGACAGGCGAAATTGCTTCGTGAGCAGCGGGAATGTTGGTCACGGGCGGCCGGGGCAGGGGCTGTCGGGTGTCCTGGCGCGTGCCGGACAAGGTCCAAGACGTAGTTCGCGCGGATTCCTTGTGGCGCACGGTCACGTGGCCCACGAGGAGTGTGCTGAGAGCCGCTCCTGATCGTCCTCGGCTGCGTGATCAGGCTTGCAGTCATCCACGACGTGCTCAGGGGCGTGCGCTAGTCCGGTGGCGTGTATGCGGTCGCGGATGAGGTAGCCGACTGCTCGTCCTCACCCGGTGCCCGTCCTGCGAGCCACAAGCCCTTGAAGTAGCCAAGGTTCGTCCAGACGCCTGCGAACAGAACGAAGCTGCCCGGACTCGGCTTGTTCTTGTCGCACCAAGCCAAGGCCTCTCGTACATCACAGCCTCGCAGCAGTCGGGGAGTCATGTGGAAGCCCATTGCGTCACCCTTGGAGTCGATTGACCACGACCACAGCTCGACCATGAACGTAGGGGTGTCCAGCCGCTCACATACGTTGCGATCGTCAAAATCAAATACGTCCATCGCTCTATGATGGACCACAGTTGAGCTCGGCTTCAGACGATGTGAGCGACAGGGGGAAGGTTTCGCCCCCTCTCACGGGCTCGACGACCGCGTTGAACTCGGCGTACCACCATGTGGGGTTAGCGTTAGGGCAGGGAGCCGAGCTGGTTCGATCATTCGTCAGCGTGGGCATGTTGAAGTTTTGCGAGTGCGAGATCGGGCTTCCCACCTGGGGAAGTCAATCGCCCCAGTAGTAGTACATCTCGCCGGTCAGCGAGATCGAGGCCACCGGTGTGCTGCAGTTGACGCGGGCCTTCGTTCCCGCGCCTCCGGTGCTTGTCCTGACATGCGGCCTACCTTCTTCGATGAGGCGGCACTCGGCTCGCACAGCTTCTTTCCCGGGCTCAGTTGCGGGAAGGGTGAACTGCACAACGCTCGGTGCTGACGGCGCCCCAGTGGTGGCTGGGACGCTGCTTGCTTCCGGTGCAGCGATGGCACCTGGGGCGGCAAACCCGGCCATCAGGGCGACCGAAACGATAGCGGGCGTTTGTCATTTCCAATTCACGAGATGTGACCGTAGGTGGCAACAGACTGACCGTCCCGGCAATTGCGCAGCATCATCCGTATGGACTAGATGTGATGTCCGGGGAGTTTGGTCAGTCGGGTGACTGGCGGCCGGAACGTCTGTCGCGAACGTTCCATGGGGCAGCAGCGCAACCACTGGTTCCGTACCCGCCACGACCGGCCGCCCGTCCACCGGCACGTCGGCGATTCGCTGCTCGACATAGCCGTGCACCCGCTCGTCTTCACGGTTGAACGAGCTGCGGACGTCGCGGATGAGGCGGGCGCCGTCCTCGACGTTGCCGGCGTGGGTTTCCTGAGCGCCGCTCGGCGCTGTCTCCACGTGCGGGAGGTGACCAGGCGCGGTTGGTGAGCGTGATAGTGATCTCGAACAAGTTCGGCGGTGGTTTCTGTCGCTCTGGTAGCTCGACCGAAGTGGAGTGATCACCGCGAGTCATTGGCCCATTGGCTGGGTATCACTGATCTGTCTGATCGACACTCGTTCGGATGTACGACAAGGTCGTGGTCGCGGTCCGAGGCGATCTTGGTTCAACAAGTGATTGGCGGGTGTGATGACGGGTTCTGAGCCGGCTCAGTCGGGAGTGGGCACGGGTAGCGACCAGTTGAGCTTGGGGACTGCGGCGGCGCGGAATCTGGCGACGACCACGAAGACGCCGCCGCAGATGCAGTCGATCACCTCGCGGTGGCTGTTGCGTTTGCTGCCGTGGGTGCAGGCTTCGGGTGGCGCGTATCGGGTGAACCGCCGGTTGACCTACACGCTCGGCGACGGGCGGGTGACCTTCTCGAACACCGGTGCCGATGTGCGGGTGGTCCCTGCGGAGTTGCGTGAGCTGCCGCCGTTGCGGGGTTTCGACGACACGGGTGTGCTGGAGGCTTTGGCGGACCGTTTCGCCCAGCGTGAGTACGAACCGGGCGATGTCATCGCTACGGCGGGTGAGCCGATTGATGAGGTGGTGCTCATCGCGCACGGCAAGGTCAACCAGCTCGGCGCCGGTGAGTACGGTGATCAGACGGTTCTGGGAATGCTGGCGGATGGGGAGTTCTTCGGTTCCTCGGTCTTGACCGGTGCCGACGGTGAGTGGGACTTCACGGCCAAGGCGGCCACCGCGTGCACAGTGCTGACGTTGCCCAGGGAGTCGTTCCTGGAGATCAGGGAACGGTCGGAGGTGCTGCGGTCCCACCTCGATCAGATCGCCACCGGTGTTCCTGGGGAGCACAACGCCGACGGCGAGGCCGCGATCAAGGTGGCGTCCGGACACGCGGGCGAGCCGGATCTGCCTGGCACGTTCGTCGACTACGACCTCAAGCCCCGCGAATACGAGCTCAGCGTGGCTCAGACCATCCTGCGCGTGCACACGAGGGTGGCGGATCTGTACAACCAGCCGATGGATCAGATCGAGCAGCAGTTGCGGCTGACGATCCAGGAGCTGCGCGAGGAACAAGAGAACGAGCTGATCAACAACCGCGATTTCGGTCTGCTGCACAACGCCGACCTGCGGCAGCGCATCCACACCCGCAGTGGCCCGCCGACCCCGGACGACATGGACGAGCTGTTGTCCCTGGTGTGGAAGGAGCCGAGCTTCTTCCTGGCGCATCCGCGGGCGATTGCGGCGTTCGGCCGGGAATGCAGCAAGCGGGGCTTGTATCCGCAGAGCGTGGACGTCGGTGGGCATCAGGTTCCGGCGTGGCGGGGAGTGCCCCTGTTCCCGTGCAACAAGCTGCCGATGAACTCCCACCGCACCACGTCGATGCTGCTGATGCGCACAGGTGAGCAGAACCAGGGAGTGGTGGGGCTGCACCAGACGGGCATCCCGGACGAGTACGAGCCAGGCCTGTCGGTGCGGTTCATGGGCATCAACGACAAGGCGCTCATCTCGTACCTGGTCAGCACCTATTACTCCGCGGCGATCCTGGTGCCGGATGCGGTGGGTGTGCTGGAAAACGTCGAAACCGGCCGGGAAAGCTGACCGCACCTCATGGGGAACCAACCGTTTGCGCTGCCGGAGTTCTACCTGCCGTGGCCCGCACGGCTGAATCCGCACCTCGATGCCGCGCGGAAGCACAGCAAGACGTGGGCACGCGAGATGGAGATGGTCGAGCCGGAGGGTGCCACGACTGCTCGTGGTGGCACGTTCATCTGGGACGAGGCCACGTTCGACTCGGCCGACTATCCCCTGCTGTGCGCCTACACCCACCCGGATGCCGCAGCTGAGGACCTGAACCTGGTCACCGACTGGTACGTGTGGGTGTTCTACTTCGACGATCACTTCCTCGAACACTACAAACGCACCGGGGACCTGGCCGGTGCGCGCGAGTACCTCACCGGCCTGGCGGCGTTCATGCCGGCACAGCCGTCCCGGACTCCGCCGGTTGCGATGAATCCAGTGGAATGGGGACTGGCCGACCTGTGGGCTCGCACCGCGTCGATCATGTCCGCCGACTGGCTCCGTCGGTTCTCGGAGAGCACTCGAAACCTGCTCGAGGACTGCCTGTGGGAGTTGGCGAACATCACCGAGGACCGGGTGCCCAACCCGATCGACTACATCGAGATGCGGCGCAAGGTCGGCGGCGCACCGTGGTCGGCTGACCTGGTTGAACTCGCCTCACGGGCGGAGATTCCGGAGGTCGTTGCCGGCACCCGGCCGATGCGGGTGCTCAAGGACACCTTCGCCGACGGGGTGCACCTGCGCAATGACCTGTTTTCCTACCAGCGTGAGACCGAGGAGGAAGGCGAGGTCAACAACGGGGTGCTCGTTGTGGAGACCTTCTTCGGATGCACTCCGCAGCAGGCTGCTGAGCTGACCAACGATCTGCTGACCTCGCGGCTGGAACAGTTCGAGAACACCGCTCTGACGGAAGTGCCGCCGCTGTGCGAGGAACATGGGCTCGCCCCCGATGCCCGCGCGAGCGTGCTGACCTACGTCAAGGGGTTGCAGGACTGGCAGTCCGGTGGCCACGAGTGGCACATGCAGTCCAGTCGCTACATGAACGAGGGTGCCGTCACTGGTTCGGCGGGCGTGCTCGACGGACCCACCGGGATGGGCACGTCCGCGAGCAGACTGGCGTCGTCTCGATTGGGGCCGGGTCTGCGCCGGCGAAGCCAGCAGCGGTCTCACACGCCGTGCACCCCGGTGGGGCACTTGCCGCTGCCGGAGCTCTACATGCCCTACCCGGTCCGCATGAGTCCGCACTTGGACGCCGCGCGGAGTTACGCGGTCGGCTGGGCTCGACGGATGGGCATGTTCGACTCCGTTCCCGGGGTAGAGCGCGGCGGGGTGTGGGATGAGCGGCGCTTCATCGGCTTTGACTTCGCCCACTGCGCCGCCATGATCCACGCTGATGCGAGTCCGGAAGCGCTCAATCTCTCATCGGACTGGCTGGCCTGGGGCACCTACGGCGATGACTACTTCCCGCTGGTTTTCGGGGTCAGCCGCAACCTGGTCGGCGCGAGGATGTGCAACGAGAGGCTGTCGGCGTTCATGCCCTTGGACGTGGGTTCCGTTCCGGAGCCCACGAACCCGATCGAGCGAGGTCTGGCCGACCTCTGGCGGCGCACCGCCGGGCCCATGACGCGGTCGGCTCGACAGCAGTTCCGCACGGCGGTCGAGGACATGACCTCCAGCTGGTTGTGGGAGTTGGCCAATCAGACCCAGCACCGGATCCCGGACCCGGTGGACTACATCGAGATGCGCCGCAAGACCTTCGGTTCGGACATGACGATGAGCCTGTCGCGGCTGGCGCATCTCGACGTCGTACCGGCGGAGATCTACCGGACGCGCGTCATCCGCGAGATGGAAGCCGCGGCGCAGGACTACGCCTGCTTCACCAACGACCTGTTCTCGTACCAGAAGGAGATCGAGTTCGAGGGCGAGCTGCACAACCTCGTCCTGGTCGTGGAGAACTTCCTGGACACCGACCGGTGGACGGCTCGCGACATCGTGGCCGATCTGATGTCCGCGCGCATGCGGCAGTTCGAGCACATCGTTGCCCACGAACTACCGGTGCTGTTCGACGAGCTCTCGCTGGAATCTTCGGCACGCCAAGTGCTGACTCGCCACGCCGAGGAACTCAAGGACTGGATGTCCGGGATCCTGGAGTGGCATCGCCGATGCGTGCGCTACACCGAGGCCGAGCTCAGGCGCACTCAGGCGGACGGTGCAGTGCACCCGTTCGCTAGCGGTGGAGCTCGGGAGTCCGCCGTGCGCCACCGTCTGTCCGGCCCCACCGGGATCGGCACCGCGGCCGCCCGCATCACGCCCGCTGGAGCAGGCGCGGCCATACCACGTGACCACTGACGTTCATCCTCTTCCGCGCGATATGCGATTGGTGCACCCCACATGACCCGGACCCACCCTGCCTCGGCGTCCGAACAGGACGGTGACGGCCGACTCAGCTTGAGCACGGCCGCGGCACGTACTCTCGCGACCACGACCAAGACCGCACCGCAGATGCAGTCGATCAGCCCTCGGTGGCTGTTGCGCAAGCTGCCGTGGGTGCAGACCTCAGCCGGCTCCTACCGAGTCAACCGTCGGTTGACCTATGCCCTCGGCGATGGCCGGGTGACCTTTTCCAACACCGGCGATCAAGTGCGTGTCGTGCCCCCGGAGCTGCGTGAACTTCCCGCTTTGCGCGAGTTCGACGACGAGGCTGTGCTGACCGCGCTGGCCGACCGGTTCACCCAGCGCGACTACGCCCCGGGCGAGGTCATCGCGAACGCCGGCCAGCCGGCCGACGAGGTCGTGCTGCTGGCCCACGGCAAGGTCAACACGTTCACCACCAGCGAATACGGTGGCCAAGCCGCACTGGATGTCCTTGCCGGCGGTGCGTTCTTCGGTGACCAGCTCCTGACCGGAACGCAGCAGTCCTGGCAGGTCACGGTCAAGGCGCTGACCCCCTGCATCGTGCTGACCCTGTCCCGGCAGGCGCTCGCGGAGGTGACCGACCGGTCCGCGCCGCTGCGCGGCCACCTGGAACAGGTGGCCGCCAACGTGAAACCCACGCAGAACAAGCATGGCGAGGCTGCCATGGCGCTCGCCTCCGGGCACGACGGCGAACCCGAGCTGCCCGGCACCTTCGTCGACTACGACCTCAACCCGCGGGAGTACGAGCTCAGCGTCGCCCAGACGATCCTGCGCGTGCACACCCGCATCGCCGACCTCTACAACCAGCCGATGAGCCAGCTCGACCAACAGCTGCGGCTGACCGTCGAGGAACTGCGCGAGCGGCAGGAACACGAACTGATCAACAATCGTGAGTTCGGTCTGCTGCACAACGCCGATCTGCGCCAGCGCATCCAGACCACCGGTGGCCCGCCGACCCCAGGCGATCTCGATGAACTGCTCTCCCGTCGCCGCAAGTCCGAGTTCTTCCTGGCCCACCCGCGCACGATCGCCGCGTTCGGACGCGAGTGCAGCCGGCTCGGGCTCTACCCGGACAGCGTCGATGTGGATGGCACCACGCTGTCGGCCTGGCGTGGAGTGCCGTTGCTGCCCTGCAACAAGATCCCCATCACCGAGACGGGCACCAGCTCGATCCTGGTGCTGCGCACCGGTGAGGACCACCAGGGTGTGGTCGGTCTGCACCAAACCGGCATCCCTGACGAGTACGAACCGAGCCTGAACGTGCGCTTCATGGGCATCAACGACAAGGCCATCACCTCGTACCTGGTCAGCGCGTACTTCTCCGCGGCCGTGCTCACCCCCGACGCGCTCGGCGTCCTGGAAAACGTCGAGATCGCCCGCTGAGTGAGGAGATCGGTATGACCGCCACCGGAGCCAGGCCCACCAACCCCCCGGCGCACGAGGTGCTCGATTGGGGCCGCCAGCTCGTCACACCCGCTCTGCGGACCGCCGTCGACACGCTGCCCGAAGACATGCGGCACATCGCCGGATACCACTTCGGCTGGTGGGACGAGCACGGACGATCCACCCAGGCCAGCGGAGGCAAAGCGCTGCGGGCCACCTTGGTGTTCCTGACCGCCGAGGCAGTGGGCGGCTCAGCGCCGTCGGCCCTGCCCGCAGCCGCGGCGGTGGAACTCGTGCACAACTTCTCGCTTCTGCACGACGACGTCATCGACCACGACGCCACCCGCCGCCACCGTCCGACAGCGTGGAGCGTTTTCGGCACCAGCGCGGCGATCCTCGCAGGGGACGCACTGGTGAGCCTGGCTTCCGATGTGCTCGCCGAGAGCACGCACCCGGCCGGGCTGCGCGGCATTCGAATGCTCAACAGCGCGATCCAGGTTCTGATCGAGGGCCAGATCACGGACATCGCTTTCGAACAGCGTACTGACGTCGACCTCCACGAATGTCAACGCATGGCCCAGGCCAAAACCGGGACGCTGCTGGGGGCTGCCTGCGAGCTCGGTGTCCTGTTCGGCGGCGGCACCTCGGGCCAGGCCCAGCACCTGCGCACCTACGGCGAGAACCTCGGGCTGGCGTTCCAACACGTCGACGACCTCCTGGGCATCTGGGGCGATCCCGAGGTCACCGGCAAGCCCGCATATTCCGACTTGCATGGCCGAAAGAAGACCCTGCCCATCGTGGCTGCGTTGAAATCCCGGACCCCTGCCGGCAATGAGCTCGCCGCTCGATACCAACGCGACGAACCCCTCGCGCAAGCGGAGCTGATCGAGGTTGCCGAACTGGTCGACACCGCAGGCGGCCGCGTGTGGAGCCAAGGACAGGCCGACCAGTTGCTCGCCGAAGCGCAGAGACACCTGCACGCGGCGCGTCTCGTCGCGCGAACCACCGAGCTCGAAGCGCTGGCCCACCTGGTCACCCGCCGCGACCACTAGTTGTACAGACTCGAGAGGGGCATGATTCCGTCATGTCTCGAAGACATTGCCCCCTGATCCGCGAGATCGTGTCTTGGGCACCCACGGGTTTGGCCAGAACCAACTCGGCGTCGATCGCTCGGCGAACTTCGTCGTGCACTAGTGCCCGCAGCTCGTGCGCCTGGAAACTTGAACTCCACCTTCTCAGGCGAGTGTCCCCGAATCTTGGTCCTGTGGCTGCGTACGCGAAGAGGAGTGGCTGCAACAAGAGCCTACGGGTGGCGTTTGCCGCCGATCAAACACCATATGGGGACCGTTTCGCAGGAGCGATTTCTGGTTCGCTGAACAGTGGATGTCGACTCCATCCCTGTGCCCCGCAGCGTGTCCTGCCACGGCGACCCGCGGGTGCTTCGGTTAAGGTGCGCGGCTGATCATCGGTGGTTGCGCCGGGACCGTGACCGGGCTGGCTCGTGCGGCCGACCTTGCGCGCTGAGGACGCCAATGACGCGATCGTCGTGCGTGGGCAGACGAGCTGATCGGTACCCAGGGCCAGACGACGCAGTGGCTCGACATGGGTGGCTCCTCCGCCTGCGAGCGATCATGCCGCGTACTAGCTGCTCCTCAACATGCGCCACCTGCATGACGTTCGTGAGGATCAGTAGTTGGCTGAGTCTCGCCAGAAGAGTTCGGCGAGGCGGTCGACGGTGCCTTGCATCTGTTGCAGGGCTTCAGGGATGTGGGCGCGGCCGAAGCGGCTGCGGGGGCCGTTGAGGGTCAGGATGGCGACCATGGTTCCCGCGCTGTCGCGGACCGGGCGTGACAGCGACAGCAGTTCTGGTTCGAGCTCGTTGTCGATGATGGCGAAGCCTTGCTCGCGGACTTGCTCCAGCTCTTTGAACAGGGCGTCGCGGTCGGTGATGGTGTGCGGGGTGAACGCCTCGAGTTCTTCGGGCAGGGATCGGCGCAGCTTCTCCACGGGCTGTTCGGCGAGCAGCACCTTGCCGGTCGAGCTGGCGTGCATCGGGTAGCGCTCGCCGACCATGTTGCGCGAGAGCACGCCGACCACGTGCGAACCGGCGGCCTCGGCCACCAGATCGAGGCCGTCCTGCGCGTTCGGGATCGACAGGGTCACCGACTCGTTGAACTTGTCGGCCAGCTCCTGCAGCAGCGGCTGGGCGTGGGCGACCAGGCCCGCGTAGGGGTCGGCCTGCCTGCCCAGGCGGGCGAGTTCCCAGCCGAGGACGTAGTTGGTGTCGATGCGATCGACGAAACCGCCCTGTTCGAGGCTGTAGAGCAGCCGGAATGCGGTGGGTCTGCTCAGGCCCGCCGCCTTGGCGAGGGTGGTGACCGTGGTGCCGGTGCGCGGTTGAGCGGCCAGTTCGCGGAGCAGGCGCATTGCCTTGGTGACCGACTTGTTCGCCAAGTCGGGGTGCTCGGGCTCCTCGCCCATCGCTGCTCGCCTCCTGATCGCGCCTGACATGAGTCCTGTCGTGCAAACAGGGTAACAGGCGCGTTCACTTAGTGGACGCGATGGAGGGGAAGGGATTCGAGGTCTCCCGCTTTCAGCTTGGGAGGCCTGGGTTAGGCGCCTGACGGGTGGAGTCGCCGCCGGTGGAACGCCTCCAGGGTGATTCGGGGGTGTTGGTTCCGGCGGCACACCGCGTTCCGCGTCGAGCGGTGGTGGGTGATGGTGTCTTCGTGTGGATGCCGGCCGCGCCAATCAGCCGCTATGGGTGTTTGGCATCTGAACAAAGCGTTTGTTTTTTCTTTCTTGGTGGGCCGACGCTGGGCGCTGCTTGGGGCTTGCGGGCGAGCTGCCTCCGCAAGCCCCGAAGCGTGGTGCGGTGATCTAGGCCGGGGAGACCTCGAACTGCACCGAGCCCCAGTCGGCGAATTCGCCGGTCCAGGTGCCCGGGGCGTTCATGCGGACCGCTTCCAGGCAGCTGCCCGGGAGGATGACCTGGCCGGGCTCGAACTCGACGTCGTAGGCGGCGAGGCGGTTGCACAGCCACGCGGTCGCCGACAGCGGGTTGCCGAGGATGTTCTTGGTGTTGCCCGACATCACCGGTTCACCGTTGAAGCGCAGGGTTCCCGTGGTGTCGCTGAGCCGGAGGTCGGTGATCCGGCGGGGTGTGCCGCCGAGGATCACCGCGCCGGTGGATCCGTTGTCGGACAGCGTGTCGGGCAGATCGATGGCCCAGTTCTGCACCCGGGAGTCGATGATCTCGATTGCCGGCACCGCGCACTCGACGGCGTTGATCACGTCGGCGACGGTGACGTTCGGGCCGCGCAGGTGTCGTTTGAGCAAGAACGCTGGTTCCAGTTCGACGAAGGGTTCGATGTACCGCCCGGGGTCGACCGTGGTGCCTTCGTAGGTGAACGTGCTGGCCAGCAGGAAGCCGTAGTCGGGCTGGTCGAGACCGAACGCGGCCTGCATGGCCTTGGCGATGTTGCCGAGCTTGTAGCCGACGACGCGGTCGCCCTCGGACACTGCCATGTCCACGGTGAGCCGCTGGACCTCGAACGCGGCATCGGCGTCGAGCTGTTGCCACGTCTTGGTCGGCGCGGCGACCGGGGTGCGGTTGAGCCGCGCCTCGCGCAGGATCGTGGCGATCTCGTGGAGTTGCGCTGTCTGCATCGGGTTTCCTCTTCCTTGAGGGCGCTGGGCGTCAGTGGCCCGCCGCGAGTGCGGCGTGGGCGAACTTGCGGCCGGGGTGGTCTTCGACGAGCCGGGTGTTGCCGGGGCCGTGGAGCTTCTCGCGCAGGGTGCGGCCCTGGTATTCGGTCCAGACCGCCTCGCGGCGCTGGAGTTCGGGCACGACGAGCTCGATGAAGTCGGCGATGTCCTGGTACTTCACGGCGTTGCCGAGGTTGAACCCGTCGATGTCGCAGTCCTCGACCCAGCTGATGAGCTCCTCAGCGACGGTTTCCGGGGATCCGACGATGGTGGGTCCGCTGCCGCCGATGCCGATGAACTCGGCGATGTCGCGCGGCGTCCACTCCTTGTCCGGGTCCATCTTGGAGAACAGGTCCACCATGGTCTGGCCGGCGTCGGTCTTGACGTGCCGCAGCGGCACGTCCGGGTCGAACTGGGACATGTCCAGCGCGGTCCAGCCGCTGTAGCGGGCCATCGCGCCGGAGTAGCTGACCAGCTTGCGGTACTGCTCGTACTTGGCGTGCGCCAGCTCGTCGGTCTCGGCGACCACGACGTTGAGCATCTGCAGCACCCGCAGCGAACGCGGGTCCCGCCCGGCTTCGGCGGCCTGCGCGCGGAGCGCGTCGACCTGCTTGCGCAGTGCCTTCTTCGACAGCGCGTTGACGAACACGCCCTCGGCGTGGGCGGCGGCCAGCGCGCGGCCCTTCGACGACCCGCCTGCCTGGAAGATCACCGGGGTGCGCTGCGGGGAGGGCTCGCACAGCGCGAAACCGGGCACGTTGAAGTACTTGCCCTGGTGCTTGATGTCGTGCACTCGCTCCGGGTCGGCGTAGACGCACCGCTCGAGGTCGCGGACCACGGCGTCGTCGTCCCAGGAGCCCTCCCAGAGCTTGTAGCAGACCTCCAGGTGCTCGGCGGCCACGTCGTAGCGCTCGTCGTGCGCGGGCAGCAGTCCGTTGCCGACGTTGCGGGCGGCGCTGTCGGCGTAGGAGGTCACCAGGTTCCAGCCGATGCGGCCGTCGGTGAGGTGATCGAGCGTGCTGAACTTGCGTGCCAGGGTGTAGGGGTGCTCGTAGGTGGTCGAGCCGGTGAGGCCGAAGCCCAGGTGCTCGGTGGCGGCGGCCATCGCCGAGATGACCAGCGCGGGGTCGTTGGCGGGCAGCTGCGCGCCGTCGGCCAGCGCGCCTGCGGCGCTGCCCTGGTAGACGTCGTGGTAGCCGGCGTTGTCGGCGAAGAACACGCCGTCGAAGCGGCCTTCTTCGAGCAGCTTGGCGTACTCGGTCCAGTAGCGGACGTCGGTGTAGCGGTGGCCCTGGTCCTTCTCGTGCCGCCACAGGCCGGCCGAAAGATGGGCGGGCCCTTGGAACTCGAAGGCGAACAGGCGCATGCGGCGAGACAGCATGTCTTCTACTCCTCTGTGAGCTTTCCGGAGAAGGGTGTGTCGCCCGGGCCGATTCCGGCCAAGGCGGGAAAACCGGTGGGCGGTCACCGGTGAGTCGTCACTGCGGTGGCGCCCAGTCCTGCGAGGCACCGGGCTGGTGGGTGCTGCGCGGCAGCCCGAGCGGATTGGACTCGCGCAGCGCTTCCGGAAGCAGGAACTCGGGGGCGTTCTGGTAGGTCACCGGTCGCAGGAAGCGGTCGATCGCCGCGGTTCCCACGGAGGTGTGCGACACGGCAGTAGTCGCCGGGTAGGGCCCGCCGTGCTGCTGTGCGGGGGTGACCGCGAGGCCGGTCGGCCACTCGTCGAACAGGACGCGCCCGGACCGCGAAGCGGCCAGCGCGACCAGACCGGAGACCAGCTGCCGCTCCGCGTCGTCGGGCTGGCCGGCCAGGTGCGCGGTGACCGTCAGCGTCCCGGGAACGGCCGAGATCGCTGCGCGCAGGTCCTCGTCCGCGTCGTACTCGGCGATCACCGCGCAGGGCCCGAAGTTCTCCTCCAGCAAAGCGGGCTCGGACAGCAGATCGGCCACCGATCCGGCGTGCAGCACGGTCGGGGACACCTGCGGGATATCGGAGGGATCGGCGTGTTCGGAGCCGCGCGCGAGCACCTCGACGCCCGGGATGTCGGCGAGCTCGGTGGTCCGTTCGCGGTAGCGGTCGGCGATGGCCGAGGTGAGCATCCGCGCCGGCGGAACGTTCTGGGCGAGTTCGGCGATACGCTTGGGCAGCTCGGAACCTCGCGGCAGCAACAGGATTCCGGGCTTGGTGCAGAACTGCCCGGTGCCGAGGGTGAACGAGCCGACGAAACCGGCGGCGATCTGCTCGCCGCGCTCGCGCTCGGCACCACTGGTGACCATCGCGGGGTTGACGCTGCCGAGTTCGCCGAAGAACGGGATCGGGTTCGGTCGCGAGGAGGCGATGTCGAACAGCGCCCGGCCCCCGGCGACCGAACCGGTGAACGCACCTGCGGCGATGCGCGGGTCGCGCAGCGCGCTGACGCCGGCTTGGCGGCCGGTGAGCAGCGCGAAGGTGCCTTCCGGCGCTCCTGCGGACTGCAGGGCCGAACGCACGAGTCCTGCGGTCTTGCGGGAGGTTTCGGGGTGGCCGGGATGTGCCTTGAGGAGGACCGGGCAGCCTGCGGCGAGCGCGGAGGCGGTGTCGCCGCCGGCGACGGAGAAGGCGAAGGGGAAGTTGCTCGCGGCGTAGACCAGCACCGGCCCCAGCGGGGTCAGCCAGCGACGCAGGTCGGGTCGGGGGCCCAGCACGAAGTCCGGGTCTTGGCGGTCGAGCGCGATGCGCAGGTAGGAGCCGTCGCGCAGTTCCTCGGCGAACATGCGCAGCTGCACGGTGGTTCGCTTGAGCTCGCCGGTGAGCCTGCCCTCGGTCAGGCCGGTCTCGCGCATCGCCTCGATGATCAGGCTCTGGCCCTCGGCGTCGAGCGCGTCGGCGACCGCCGACAGCGCGTCCGCCCGATCGTGCGGTGACCGCCGTCCCCAGTCGGCTGCCGCGGTGGTCGCGGCGGCCAACAAGGACTCGAGCTCCTCCGGAGTCTCTTCCGGTTCGGTCAATCGCGGTGTGGTGTTCATCTGGTGGTGTGCTCTCACTTCGTCGTGGCGGGGGAGCGGGGTCAGGACTGGGGCTGGTGGTAGGTACCCAGCTGGCCGCGGTGGAAGATCAGCGGCTGGCCGTGGCCTGCTTCGAGTCGCAGGACCTCGGCGACGACGATGACGTGGTCGCCGCCTTCGAGTTCGTGCACTGCTTTGCAGTCGATCCAGGCGTGCGCGCCGTTGATCTGCGGGCATCCCTCGGCGGATTCGCTCCAGTCGAGCTGGGCGAACTTGTCGACCTGCTTGCTCGACATCGCGCGGCAGACGTCGTGCTGACCGTCGGCCAGCACGCTGGCGCTGAAGTGCCCGCTGCGGATCTTGGGCCAGCTGCTGGAGCTCGTGGCGACGCTGAAGGTGACCAGCGGCGGGTCCAGCGACAGCGATTGGAACGTGCCCACGACCAGGCCGGCCGGGGCACCTGTTGCGGGTTCGCGGCCGGCGACCACGGTCACGCCGGTGGGCAGGTGTCCGATGACGTCGCGGAAGTAGCGGGGTTCGATCGTCGGGGTCGACAGTGTCATGATCGCGTTCCCTCCCAGTCGGGTGCCGGTGGCTGGTGGTCAGGTGAGGTGGGTGGTGATCTCGCGGGCCACGCGGTGGCCGCTCTCTATGGCGCCGTCGATGAACCCGGCCCAGACGTTGGCGTAGTCGCTGCCGGCGAAGTGCAGGACGCCTTCGGCGCGCTGCTGTGCGGCGAAGTAGCGGGTGAGCTGGTTCGGCTTTTGCATCAACCAGGTTTCGCGGGAGTGCGGGTCGGCCATCCAGTCGTGCCCGGTGACCTCCAGGACCTCCAGGTCGTCGCGCCACACCCGCAGCGCCTCGGCCACCGCGTCGCGGTCGTTGGGCGAGATCCGGTTGGAGTCGGCGCCGAAGGACACCAGCACCGCGTCGTCGCCGCCGAGGAACTCGGTGCGCACCACCGAAAGCGGGTGCGCGGCAGAGGAGTAGGCGAAGAACGGCTTAATCGGGCCGCGTACCCGGATCCAGACCTTCACTCCCTTCGACGCCGTGCCCTCCTTGGTCGCGGCCTGCTTCTCCTTGCACAGCCCTGGTGAGACGTCCAGGTCGCCGAGGAGATTCTGCGGCAGGGTCAGCACGACCCGGCGAGCGCTGATCCGCTCACCGGCGGTGGTGGTGACCACCGCGCCGTCGGTGTCGTGCTCGATCCGCTGCACCTCGGTGCCGGTGTGGATGTCGGCGTTGGTGTCGGCCACGATCGCCTCGACCAGCGACTTCGTGCCCGAGGCCAGCCGAAACACCGCCGAGGCTTCGTGCATCAGGTGCCAGGAACCCGCCGTGGCGGCGGTCCAGCGCAGCGCGCTGGTGAACGCGCCCTCCTGCAGCGGTGCGTTGAAGTGCCCGACCCAGGCGGCCTCGTTGGCCTGGTACTCCTCGACGGGCAGGTCGAGCTCGTCGAGCTTGTCCTGCACGCTGAAACCATCCACTGAGGCGAGCTCGGATTCCGACAGCGGCTTGTCGGGGCGCGGGATCCATCGCATCGTCTCGGCCAGCAGCCGGCGCATGCCCGGGTCGATGAGCTCCATGAACCCGTCCAGGCTTCCGGTGCGGACCTCGTTGCCGGCCAGCCAGTACGCCTCCTCCGGACGCGGACCGCGGGTGACCTCCAAGCCGTAGCGGTTGACCTCGGCCCACGCGTGCGGCTGGATCCAGTGCAGCCAGGTCCCACCGATCTCCAGATCCCGGCCCAACCGGTGGTCCGTCCACACCCGGCCGCCGAGGCGGTCACGGGCTTCCAGCACGGTCACGCGCAGGCCCTTGCGGCCGAGCTCGCGGGCGGTGATCAGGCCGGCGATCCCGCCGCCGACCACGACGACGTCGGCTTCCTCGGACAAGTGAGCACTCCCTCGCAAGTCGGCAACGCTGGATTCGGCTCGTTCACAAGACGCGCCAGTTCCGAACAGGACGTTCAATATACGAACGCAACGCCAGTTATTGTGACGCCGCTCGCCTGGCGCGTCAAGAGTCATTCCGTGCGGGGATGTGCAAGGTAAAAGGCGTATTTTTGCTTGACGTCATGCGGGCGCAGTGCCACCATCCGTGAACAAGACGTTCATTTAATGAACGAGCGTTGCGGTATGTCCTACGGACGGCCCAGCGCGCAGGATCCGGTCATCACTCGCAGCGGCGTTCAGCGTCCAGCCGGGTGATCCACGCGTGCAGGAGAGATCGATGCCCACGTCGAGCATTGCCGAAGCCGTCGCCACCCTCGCCGCAGGCGGGAAGGTCCTCGTCGTCGACGACGAGGACCGCGAGAACGAAGGCGACCTGATCATGGGCGCCGAACACGCCACCACCGATGAGGTCGCGTTCTTCCTGGAACACACCTCGGGGTTCCTGTGCGTGGCTGTCGACGAGCGCCGGGCCGCTGAGCTCGACCTGGACCTGATGGTCACCGCCAACACGGAGAGCCACGGCACGGCATTCCTGATCAGCGTCGACTACCGGCACGGCACGACCACAGGCATCAGCGCCGCCGACCGCGCCGCCACCGTCCGGGCGCTGGCCGATCCGACGCTCGCGCCGTCCGAGCTGGCGCGTCCCGGCCACGTGATGCCGTTGCGCGCCAAGCCCGGCGGCGTGCTGGAGCGCACCGGTCACACCGAGGCCGGCGTGGACCTGTGCCGCGCGGCAGGACTCAGCGGCGCCGCTCTGCTGTGCGAGATCGTCACGCCCGACCGCAAGGAGATGATGCGCCGACCCGAGCTGGACGCCTTCGCGGCGGAGCACGGCATCCCGATGATCTCGATCGCCGCTCTGGTGGACTGGATGCGCGAGCACGGCGGGGTCCGCCGCACCGGGCAGGCCGAACTGCCGACTGAGTTGGGAAAGTTTCGCGCGCTGAGCTACGAAACCGCTGACGGGGTCGAACATCTCGCGCTGGTGCTGGGCGAGGTCGATGGTGAGGACGTGCGTGTCCGGCTGCACAGCGAGTGCCTCACCGGCGACCTGCTCGGCTCGCTGCGCTGCGACTGCGGCTCGCAGCTGCGCACCGCGATGGAGTCGATCGCCACCGCCGGGCGCGGCGTCATCGTCTACATGCGCGGGCACGAGGGCCGCGGTATCGGGTTGGGGCACAAGCTTCGCGCCTACGAGCTCCAGCAGCACCAGGGGATGGACACCCTGGAGGCCAACCGCGCGTTGGGCCTGCCGGTGGACAGCCGCGACTACGACCCGGCCGCGCTCATCCTCACCGAACTCGGCGTGGGGTCGGTGCGCCTGCTGACCAACAACCCGGACAAGTGCCGTGCGCTGGCCGATCGGGGTATCACCATCAGCGAGCGGCTTCCGCTGGAGGCCGAGCCCAACGAGCACAACATGCGCTACCTGGCCACCAAGCGGGACCGAATGGGCCACGTGCTGCAGCAGCTCGCCTGAAAGAGCGGCGTTCTCGATCCAAGAGCCCGGCGTGCGTGGTTGGCACGACGGGCACTTGGATCGAACGGCGTGTCAGCGAGCGTGGTTGTGCATCACGTGCTTGGTGCGTGAGTAGTCGTCGAGAGCGTAGATGGACAGGTCGCGGCCGTAGCCGGAGCCCTTGAACCCACCCCGCGGCACCTCGTTGGCCAGGGCCAGGTGCGAGTTCACCCAGACCGTGCCGGCGTCGATGCGCGCCGGAAGTTCGTGCGAGCGGCGGGCGTTCTCAGTCCACACCGAGGCGGAGAGTCCGTAGGGCACGTCGTTGGCCCGCCGCACCGCTTCCTCCTCGTCGCGGAAGGTTTCCACGGTGACCACCGGGCCGAAGACCTCCTCACGGGTGATCTCCGCGCCCTCGCGCACGTCAACCAGCACGGTGGGCGCCACGAAGTACCCCGGTCCGTCCAGCGCGCCACCGCCGAGGGCAGCCCGCGCCCCGTCCCGCTGCGCACGCTCCAGGTAACCGCGCACGCGGTCGAAGTGCGCCTTCGACACCACCGGACCGATCTCCACACCGTCCACTGCGGGCTCGCCCGCCGTCAGCGACGCGGCTTCGCGCACGAGGTGCTCGACGAAGCGGTCGGCCACCGACTCGTGCACCAGCACGCGGCAGGCGGCGCCGCACTCCTGGCCCGAGTTCCAGAACGAGGCGGTGCGCAAGGTTTCGGCGGCGGCGGCCAGGTCGGCGTCCTCGAAGATCAGCACCGGTGCCTTGCCGCCGAGTTCGAGGTGCACCCGCTTGAGGCCTTCGGCGGCTGCCCGGGCAACCGCGCGACCGCTGTTGACCGAGCCGGTCAGCGCCACGAGGTCGATGGCCGGGTGCGAGGACAGCCGCGCACCGACCACGTCGCCGCGCCCGGTGACGATGTTGAGCACGCCGGCCGGGATCAGGTCGGCGACGAGCTCGGCGAACTTCAGGGTGGTCACCGGGGTCTGCTCGGACGGCTTGAGCACGCAGGTGTTGCCCGCAGCCAGGATGGGCGCGATCTTCCAGGCGGCCATCATCAGCGGGTAGTTCCACGGCGTCACCACGCCGACCACGCCGACCGGCTCGCGCTGGATCACCGACAGGTGGTCGTCGAGGTAGTCACCCCCGGCCATCGAGGTCGCCGCGCGCACCGCTCCGGCCATGAACCGGAAGGTGTCGACGGTGCCTGCGATGTCGTCCTGCGCGACGGCCAGTGGTTTGCCGGTGTTTGCCGCTTCCATCCTGGCGAGCAGATCGCCGTGCGCCTCCACGCGGTTCGCGATCGCGTGCAGCGCGTCCGAACGGTCCTTGGGAACCAGCCGCGCCCAGGACGCCTTGGCCGTCACCGCAGCGGCGACCGCTCGGTCGACGTCCTCGGCGGTGCCGTCAGGGGTGTGGCACAGCACCCGCTCCGAACACGGATCGACCACGTCGAGCACCCGAGAGGAGGTGGAACCGACGTAGCCGCCGTCGATGAAGTGACGGGACGGCGGCAGGTCCGACTCCGAGCACAGCGGACGGGAATCGGCGCTGCGCAGCACCTTGCCCGGGGCGGTGGTCGGCAGCGGTGCCCGCTGGCCCAGAGCTGCGGCGGCTTCGGCCGAAACCCGGTCGGCGGTCTCGGAGTTCAGCTCCAGCAGCGGACTGCGCGGTGTGCCCACCGGCAGACCCAGCGAGTTGAGGATCGCCTTGACCGCGGGAACGAACGGCATCGACATCAGCGATTCCATCAGCGGGTAGAGCCGAGACCACTCAGCGCGCGCCCGGTCCAGCTCCCCGGCCTGCAACGCGCGATGGATGGAGACCAGTTCGGCCGGCACCACGTTGCCGCTACCGGCGACCACGCCGGCCGCGCCTTCAGTCAGGGTGGCCAGGATGAGGGTGTCCCATCCGCCGAAGGTGGTGATCACGTCGCCGTAGCGGTGGATGAGCTGGCGCACCCGGGACATATCCGCGTTGGTGTCCTTGACATATTCGATGTTGTCGACTTCGCGGGCAAGCCGGCCGATGGTTTCGGGGGAGAGATCGACCCCGGTCACGCCGGGCATGTTGTAGAGCATCACCGGGATGTCGACGCTCTCGGCGACGGTGCGCAGGTAGTGCTCGGTCTCGTCCTCGGTGAGCGGCTCGTAGTAGGGCGTGACCAGCATGACGACCGAGGCGCCGCACTCCTGCGCGTGTCGGGACAGCCGGATGGCCTCGGCGGTGCTCACCGCTCCGGTCTGCGCGATCACCGGGACGCGCCCGGCCGCGTGCTCGACCACGGTCTCCACGACCAGGCGGCGCTCGTGCTCGCTCATGGCGGCGAACTCGCCGGTCGAGCCGCACGCGACCAGCCCGTCGACACCCCCGTCGATGTTGCGATCGACCACGCGTCCCAGCGCCGCGACATCGATCTTCCCGTCGGCGGTGAACGGGGTGGGCAGGGCTGTGAGAATTCCGCTCAATTGCTGCGACATGCAGAAAGCTCCTCGGTTCGTCTGCGTTCGGATTGAGTTCCGGTGACGGGCTGCGAGGTGTAGGGGCAGCGGGGGAGCGCTCTTCGACCGCTTCGTTCGCACGGAACCATTTGCGGCGCTGATCGAGCGATCATGCACGGTCGACGGCCGGCATCGAGCTCGCGCCCCGTGGCCGGCCGCCGCAGTCATCGGACGGCTGCCGCGGGCGTCCCGGAACGCCGCGGGGGGCCGCGGCGCGCAATGTGCGAGTGGCAGCACCTCCGTACGACGTTCAATATTCGAACGAAATGTTCGGTGATGAGAACCTACTGAGGCGGGTGCATCCCGGTCAAGGGTCCGTCGAGTTCCCGGGCTCCACGACGTGCGCGGAGTTGCTGGTGGAACGCCGTTGCCCGCTCGCGCGCTGTACACGTGACCCATCGGTCCTATGGCTGGCCGGCCTGGACGTTCGTCGTCGACCGGCGCCGCGAGGGTTAGCGGCAAGGTGTTGTCCAGTTCGCCGAAACCCTTGACGAGCCGCTAGGGCTCTGCCAAGGTTTTTGGTCATCACGTTCGAAAAATGAACACCGCTGCCGCTGGTGGGGATTCGCGACCGCCGCCTTTCACCAGGAGGGAGCCATCTGGTCGCCCGAAGGCGAACTGGACGAACGACGGACAAAGGAACAAGGGCGCGATGTTGGCACGTGAGCCCTGCTGATCGCCGCGCAGCCGACACGGGCCTCACCTCGACGAAGCCGGGACCACCTTCGAGGTCCCGCGCCGCGTTGACTCGCCTCGATCGTCAGAAACGAGGGACAAGGATGTCCGAAACAGGTAGTAGAAACAGCCACTCCGCAAAACCCGAAGGCGCGCGCAGCCTTCGCGAGGAGGACTGCATCGTCCTCGACAAACCGGCCCTCGTCCGGGCGCAGGTCGGCGCTGGTGTCGGCAACTTCATGGAGTGGTATGACGTCGGGGTCTACGGCTACCTCGCCGTCACCCTGACCCAAGTGTTCACCGCGGGCATGGACGAGAAGCTCGGTCTGCTCGTGACGCTGCTCGGGTTCGCCGTGTCGTTCCTGGTGCGCCCGATCGGCGGCATCATCCTGGGTCCCCTGGGCGACAAGATCGGCCGCCGCAAGGTCATGTTCTTCACCATCGCGCTCATGGCAGTCGCCACCACGCTGATCGGCCTCCTGCCTGGTGCTGGCCAAATCGGCGCCTGGGCCGTCGTGCCCCTCTACTTGCTGCGCATGGTCCAAGGTTTCTCCACCGGTGGCGAGTACTCCGGTGCGGCGACCTACATCGCGGAGTTCGCACCGGACAAGAACCGCGGGTTCTGGACGTCGCTGCTCAACAGCGGCTCCCAGCTGGGTTTCGCGGCAGGCGCCGGTGTTGTTGCGGTGACCAGCGGCATCGCCACCCACTTCTGGGGTCCCGACGCCATGGTCAACGGCGGCTGGCGCATTCCCTTTCTCGTGGCGTTCGTCCTCGGCATCATCGCGGTCGCACTGCGCAGCAGGGTCTCGGAGTCGCCCAGCTTCGAGGCGGCCCAGCAGAAGACCGCGGCACAAGCGGCCAACCCGATGTTCGTCCGCCACAACCTCCCCGGGGTTCTCAAGCACTACTGGCCGCAGGTGCTGATCGGCATCGCCCTCATCGGTGCCGACGCCGCCTCGTCGTACACCCTGACCAGCTACATGCCCACCTACCTGGAAACCCAGGTCGGGATCGCCACGTTCCACACGGCGCTCGCCACGGTCGTCATCCTCGTGCTGCAGGCCGCGCTGCTGCCGATCTTCGGGCGGATGTCGGACAGGCTCGGGCGCAAGCCGGTCTACCTCGCCGCGGCCATCGGCAACCTGCTCCTTCTGGTCCCGGCGTTCGCACTGATGAACCTGGGCACCACCTGGTCGCTCTACGTCGCGCTGATGCTCGTGATGATCCCGGGGACGCTGTTCCTGTGCATGAACGCCGCCGTGATGGCCGAGCTGTACCCGACCGCGTCGCGGTACTGCGCCGTCGGCTTCGTGCAGAACATCGCGACCTCGCTGTTCGGCGGCACAGTGCCACTCGTCTCCCAGCTCCTCGTGCAGGTGACGGGAAACAGCTACGCCCCCGCCTTCTACGTCATGTTCTTCTCCGTCATCGCAGTGGTCGCCGCACTGTGCATGCGAGAGACAGCCGCGCGCCCGCTGCGCGGATCGGTCCCAGTGGTCTCCAGCAGAGAGGAAGCCCGGGAACTGGTCGACGGCCAGGGCACCAACGAACGACTGGACACCTCAACCATGCTCCTGGCACCACTGGAGAAGGTGAACGACCGCGCCTGAATCCCACTGACGCCGGCTGACGAGACCCGCGCCGCAGCCCGCATGAGCCCATGCCGCTCCGGGCCGCGGCGCGATCTCAGCTGGGATCCATCAGTTGAACTCGATGGGGCAACGCGGTGACGGAAGCCAGCCCAAGCAGCCTGCTCCCGAGCCTGGCCGGAACACTGCAAAGCTGAGGTGAATGCGGCAGATTCGGCTACAGGACGCGTCAGGGATCAGGAGCGGGTTGATGCAATGGCGATGCCGGAGTGCCGAGTTGGGCAGAAGGCCGCGTACGTGCCCGAGGCTGGCGACGACGAGTCCGGCCTGAGCGCCAGCCAGGAGGGCTTGCCCGAAACCAGCAGCACGCACAGCTGAGGCGAGACTGCGGTCTCGCCTCAGCTGACATCAAGGCCCCTGCACTCCGAAAAATCAACCCCGCGGGGTAATTCTGCGTCCGAGACACCGCACCCCGATGGCACGCAGCTGCCGATCTTCTGAAAATGGGGCTGGATGAGACGGTGGGTGGTGGGCATGTTTGCCTGAGCGCTGCTCTTGTTCGCGCGCACGAAAGCTGATGAGCGGTCTGCTCATTGGTTGGTTGGAACAAGACCACTCGGTCGATGATCTCTAGAGCTTGGAACCGCCGAATCAGTGAACACGGGTTGATCAGACACTTGTATGCAAGTACGGGGCCGGGATCCCATTCCTGGAACCCGAGGTGGCCAGGCACCCCTGTCCGTCAAAGGGACTCGGGACGGGTCACGGGCGAGGGAGCCAAGCAGCGACCTCGGTAATCGTGTCCAAGTCGTCAGCACCGTAGGTGCCAGAGATCGTTTCTGCTTCCGCGATTATGAGAGTGGTGGACAACCGAAGCCTGGGCAACCCCTGCTTCGGTCGGGGTGGAAGGCGTTGGTCATCTCGGTAAGCACCGGCCGTTTGGCATTGCAGAACCCCACCGTGGACTCGTTGTCGCCGCCATCAGGGAGTGGTGCGTTCTCGTTCATGACCTGCTGAGCGACGTCATTCGTTCACCGCGGGTGCGGTCATCACTTTGCCGGGATTGAGCAGGTAGTGCGGGTCGAACAACTCCTTGATCTGCCGCTGCAGATCGGCGGCGACCGGGTCAAGCTCCCGTTCCAACATGGGCACCTTCAACAGTCCGATCCCGTGCTCGCCCGTGACGGTGCCGCCAACGCTGAGCGCGAGGTCGACGATGTCGTTGATCGCCCGGTGCGCGGCTTCCAGTGACGACGGGTTTGTGGGGTCGACGACGACGGCGGGGTGCAGGTTGCCGTCGCCCGCGTGGCCGACGACACCGATGGTCAGCCCGGCCCGCTGTGCCAGCGCCTCGATCTCGCCGATGATCCAGGCGAGTTCGGAAACGGGGACGGCGACGTCGTCGACCAGCAAGGGGCCGAGTGCCTCCAACGCGGGATGGGCGAGACGGCGGGCCTGGATCAGCTGTTCGGACTCTGCCGGATCTTCACCGACCACCACGTCGATGGCGTCGGCTTCGTGGCAGGCCTCGGCGATGATGTCGAGTTCCTGTCCTGCGCCGGTTCCCGAGTCGGACTGCGCGATCAGGAGCGCACCGGCGTCGCCGAGCCCCATCCTCGCGTGCGCATCGATGGCGCGGAGTGTGGTGCGGTCCACCAGCTCGAACAGGCTCGGTGTCATACCGCGGGCCCGGACGGCGGCCACCGCGCGCCCGGCGTCGGTGGCTTCGTGAAACGTCGCCGCGAGGGTCAGCGGCGCCTCCGCCGGGGTATCGAGCGCGACGGTGGCCTCGGTGATGATGCCGAGCGTGCCCTCCGAACCGACGAACAGGTCGGTCAGGCTCAGTCCGGCCACGCCTTTGATGGTGCTGCGGCCGATCGCGGTGATGCGGCCGTCCGCGAGCACGACCCGCAAGCCGCGGACGAAACGACGTGTCACACCGTACTTCACGCAGCACAGACCGCCGGCGTCGGTGGCGATGTTGCCGCCGATCGTCGAGGATTCCCAGCTCGATGGTTCCGGACGGTAGGTCAGACCGTGCTCGGCGGCGGCTTCGCGCAGTTCCTTGTTGGACACCCCGGGCTCGACGACGGCGACCCGATTGGCCGGGTCGATGTGCCGGATTCGGTTGAGGCGCCGCGTGTTCAGCACGATGCCACCTCGTACGGAGTTCGCAGCCCCTGCCAGGCCGGTCAGTGCGCCCTGGGGCACGACCGGCACCCGATGTGCGGCGGCGAGCGTGATGGCCGTGCGGACCTCGTTCTCGGTCGAGGGCACGACTGCGGCAAGTGGGAGGTGGAAGTCGCACAGCGAGGCGGAGTCGCGCTCGAAGCTCGCCAGCAGATCGGGGTCGGTGACGACCGCCCCCGCTGGCAGATGTTTCGTCAACTCCACGACCAGTGGATGGTTCTTCTCCGTCGCGGTCATCGTCACCTTGCTCCGCGTTCGTCAGGTGCAGCGGCCCGGACCTTCGTGGTCTCGTGCGCGGGCACGTCCTCGACCAGTGCCTCTGCCTGCGCGGGTCCGCGTCGGCGCAGATAGAGCAGGGAGAACAGGGTGACGAGCGCACCGATAGTCAGGTAGAGCGACACGCTCCAATAGGCCCCGCCGCTGGCGTGCATCAGCACGCTGGCGATGAACGGGGCCAGGCCACCGCCGAGGACGGCGCCGAGGGAGTATCCGAGGGAGACGCCGCTGTAGGCGACCTTGGTGGGGAACAGCTCGGCGAGGAACGCGGCCATCGGGCCGAACAGTGCTGAGGCTCCCACGAAACCGACCACGATCGCCGTGGTGATGACCGTGGTGCTGCGCGTTTCGAGCAAGGCGAACAGCGGAAAAGGGTAGGCGGTGCAGAACAGGGCTCCGCCGATCATGATGGGCATCCGTCCGATGGCGTCGGAGAGCCGGGCGAAGGCGAGGATCGCGAGGACCATCGCACCGGATCCGACCAGGGTGCTGGTGAGCATCACCTGGCGTTCGACCCCAAGGTACTGCGTGCCGTAAGCCAGGCTGTAGCTGAGCAGCACCCAGATGAAGGCGTTGAATCCGAGGTTGACGCCGATGGCAGCGAGCACGAGGCGCCACGAGTTGCGCAGTACCTCGGCCAACGGGGACTTCGCGCGTTGACCCTCGCCTTTGAGCTTGGCGAACTCCGGTGATTCGGAGACTGTGGCGCGGATGACCATTCCGATGCCCAGCAGCACGAAGCTGGCCAGGAACGGAATGCGCCATCCCCAGGCGAGGAAGGAATCACCGGTTGCGGCGATCGTGATCGAGAGCGTCCCCGCGGCGAGCAGCGAACCACCCGGACTGCCGAGGAAGGCCCAACTGCCGTACCAGCCGCGCCGGTGGGCCGGAGCGTGTTCGACCGCCATGAGCAACGCGCCGCCTTGCTCGCCCCCGTGGAAGAGCCCCTGCATGAGACGCAGCACCACGAGCAGGGTGGGTGCCCAGATGCCGACCGAGGCTTGGGGCGGGAGCATCCCGATCAGCGTGGTGCAGCCACCCGCGCCCATCAGTGCGATGACGAGCAGTTTCTTGCGGCCGACCCGGTCGCCGAAGTGCCCGAAGACGATGGCGCCGACAGGGCGGGCGAGGAAGCCGACGGCGAGGGTGGCGAAGGAGAAGACCGTTCCCAGCGATGCCGGCACACCGGCGAAGAACACGCTGCCGAACACCAGCGCCGACGCGACGCCGTAGATCTGGAAGTCGTAGGCCTCGACGGTGGTTCCGATGGAACTGCCGAGGGCGACCTTGCGCACGGCGCGGAGCTGAGATCTGTCCGCAGTGGAGGTTGATGTCATGAGAACGCCTTTGTTCGTGGACAACAAGTCAGGTGGCAGTGGTGGGCGAGTGCGTCATGAGGGGTACCGAGAGCACGGCGTCGACACCGCCGAACTCGTTCACCCGTCGTCGCTGATCGGCCTTGACGCGGGCGTCGACCTCGACCGGGTCGCACATCTGGAAGAGAGTGGTGCGACAGGATTCCAGGACGTCAGCGTGACCGGGGTCCGCGGCGAGGTCGTGCCACTCGTCAGGGTCTGCGGAGAGGTCGAACAGCCGCTCGGGGAAGCCGACGTGGTGCTCGTACTTCCAGTTCCCCCGGCGGATCATGAAGCTTCCGGATGCGGATCCGGCGGAGTGGAATTCGGTGAACACCGTGCGACCGTGGTCGTCTGGTTCGATCCGCAGCAGGGAACGTCCAGGCAGATCCGCGTCGTCGGGGTGCGGGGGAAGTCCGAGGGCGTCGAGGATCGTCGGGTAGACGTCGACCAGCGACACCGGTGTCGCGCAGCGCGCGCCCTCATCTATCCCTGGGCCGGCCGCCAGCAGGGGGATGCGTACGGATCGCTCGTTCATCGTTCCCTTGAACCACGTTCCGTCCGTACCCATCAGCTCGCCGTGATCGGAGACGTAGAGCACGATCGTGTTCTCTGTCTGCCCGGTGTCCTCCAGGGCCTGGAGGACGGTGCCGAGCTGGGCGTCCATGAAGCTGACCAGGCCGTAGTAGTGCCGCAGCGCTCGACGGGTCTCGTCGTCGGTGAGCGGACTGTCGAAGCCGAAACTGCGCCGGTAGAAGTCGATGGCAGGGTGCTGGTCCCACTGCGCGGGGTCGTTGCGCAGCGGGGCCGGGGGCTCGATGTCCGTGTAGAGGTCGAGGAACTCGCTGGGAACGGTGAAGGGGTAGTGCGGGGTGACGAGCGAAACCTTGGCGACCCACGGCTGGTCACGCGGGGCCTCGTCGGCCAGCCAATTGACGGCCGCATTCGCCACGGATCGGTCCTGGACCGTGTAATCGGATTCGCCGCGGGTCGTGTCGACCACGGCCCCGCGCAGCTGCGGTGCCGGTGGTTGGCGCTCGCGGAGGCAGTGGAAGGGGTCACCGGTGCCGCCTCTGACGTGCAGCGGCAGGCGTTGGTCGGAGAAGCCGGTGTCATCGGCGGCGCTGCGGTAGTGGAGTTTGCCGATGGTGACCAGGGGAATTCCGGCCGCCTCGACGCGATGTCCCCAGCTGGGCGCCTCCGTGCCGGTGTAGGGCGATGCGTTGTCGTAGTTCCCGGTCTGGTGCACGTACCTGCCGGTGGCCATCGCGGCGCGGGACGGCACGCAGATGGGGGAGTTGCAGTACGCGGCGTCAAAGGTCGTACCGCGGGCTGAGAGCGCGTCGAGGTGCGGGGTCCTGACGTGCGGGCTGCCGTACATCCCGGAGGCGTGCGGCACGTGCTGATCGGACATCAGTACGAGAACGTTGGGTGTCACGGGTGTCGCTTCCGTCGTCGGTGGGCGCCCACGGCGCGTATGCAGGAACGCTACGAACCACCGTCGATAGCGTCTAATTGTTGTTTTCTGTCAAACCCATCACCGTTCACTATTTTCCCTGTTCACCCGCCACTTGGAACGGAGATAGCCATCTAGTTCGCTCCTCGGGCGATGCCATAGGTTTCCACTATCGTGGTCGGATGGAGAGGCGACAGCTCGAGTACTTCCTCGCCGTCGTCGAGCATGGGGGAGTGACCCGTGCGTCGGCGCACCTGCACGTCTCGCAGCCGACCGTGTCGGCCGCGCTGCGCAAGCTGGAAACCGAGCTGGGCGGCCTCCTGTTCGAGCGAGCGGCGGGCGGCCTGGTGCTCACCGGGATGGGTCAGGCGCTCTTGGAACCTGCTAACCAGGTGATCCGTGATTTCGCCGTGGCGGCGGAGAGCGCGCGCGATGTGCTCGGCATGCGGGACGGTGCGATCGACATCGTGGCGATCCCTGCGGTCAGCGCGGGCTGGTTGCCGCCGGTGGTGGCGGCGTTTCGACGTGCCCACCCGCGAGTGGCGATCTCGGTTCAAGCCGAGCTCGACAACACCCGCATCGCCGAGGAGGTCCGTCGCGGCCGGTTCAACCTGGGCCTTGCGGTTTCCTCCACCACCGATCCCGGCCTCGTCGCGCACGAAGTGGGGCACCAGGAGTTGCACGCGATCTTTCCGCCTGGCTCCCCTGGGGTCGGTGAACCGGTCGACATCGATGAGCTGGTCGACCTCGACATGGTCGCTGTTGCGCGTGAGCGTTCCATCGCTCGTCAGTGGTTCGAGGCGGAACTGCACCGCCGGGACCGCAGACCGCCCCGGCCGGTCCAGGTCGCCTCGATCGACGCCGTTCTGCCGATGGTCAGCGAGGGTGTCGGCTTCGCGCTGTGGTGGTCGCCGATCTCGGCTTCGCTGGTCGGCTCGTGCGTGCTGCGGCCCGTTCGCCCGATCTACCGCAGGCCGATTCTCGTGGTGCTGCGCCGTGGCCCGCTCCCGCCCGCGACCCAGGCATTCATCCGGGCAGCCGGGTTGGAGGACAAGTCGTGCCGATGAGTGACGTCCGCATCAGGCGCGAGTGGGGGAGCAACGTCGCTCGCGACAACGGTGTTGGCCGCGATGATTGCCGCGGTCAGTTGTCGGCGTCTTCGAAGATGAGGAACGTCCGGGTGGCCAGGACCCCTGGGATCGCCTGCAGTTGTTCCAGCACGACCCGGCGCAGTGCGTCGTTCCCGGCCGCCCGGACCAGCAGCATCACGTCGAACTCACCACCCATCAGGGCCATGTGGCGGACCTCCGGGATCGCGCGGAGGCGCTCCTGCAGGTCCCGCCAGTTGTGCTGGCGCACGGTCATGGCGACGTAGGCGGAGGTGGTCTGGCCGACCTTGACCGGATCGACGCGGACGGTGAATCCGGTGATGACGCCGTCCGCGACGAGGCGCTCGACGCGGGCGTAGGCGTTCGCGCGGGAGATCGGCACGCGCTCGGCCAGAGCGCGGCCCGAGAGCCTGCCGTCGGCTTCGAGCTCGCGGATGATCTGCCGGTCGATCTCGTCCAGCGGGGTTTCCAATCGTCTCACTCCCGGGGTCCGAACGTGGCAATGCGCGAGCCAATCGGATCGCTCCGATGGCGCAACACGGCCGTTCATCTCGTGATTGCCGTTGACAGTAGTTGATTGGCAGCCGAACGCGGCACTATCTGCACTCAGTGTCATGCCAACGGAGGTGTAGATGAGTACCGACCAGTTCGAGCCGGCCATCGCGGTGTCCCGGCTGCTGGACGATTCGGGCCGGCTGGTGCCCGGTGCTGAGCGGCCCGACGTCGAAGCCCTGGTCGAGGGCTACCGCAAGCTGGTGTTCGCCCGGCGGCTGAACGAGCAGGCCGGTGCGCTGGTCCGGCAAGGTCGGCTGGCGGTGTACCCCTCCTCCCGGGGGCAGGAGGCGTGCCAGGTCGCGTGCGCTTCGGTGCTGCGCGAGGACGACTGGCTGTTCCCGACCTACCGCGACACCGCGGCGATCGCCGCGCGCGGCGTGGACCCGGTCGAGGTGCTGACCATGCTGCGCGGCGACTGGCACTGCGGCTACGACCCGGTCGCCCACCGGGTCGCGCCGCAGGCGACACCGCTGGCGACGCAACTGCTCCACGCGGTCGGGGTCGGCCACGCGGCCCGGCTGCGCGGCGAGGACGCGGTCGTCATGGCGCTGTGCGGGGACGGCGCCACCAGCGAGGGCGACTTCCACGAGGCGTGCAACTTCGCCGCAGTGTTTTCCGCGCCCGTGGTGTTCTTCGTGCAGAACAACAAGTACGCGATCTCGGTGCCGCTGGCCCGGCAGTCGGTCGCGCCGTCGCTGGCCGCCAAGGCGGTCGGCTACGGGATGCCGGGTATGCGGGTCGACGGCAACGACCTGGCCGCACTGGAATCGGTCCTCGGCGAGGCCGTCGCCCGCGCTCGCGCGGGTGCGGGGCCGACATTGGTCGAGGCCGACACCTACCGCGTCGAGTCGCACACCAACGCTGACGACGCGACCCGATACCGCACCGACGACGAGGTCGCCGCGTGGGTGCAACGCGATCCACTGGTCCGCCTCCAGGCTTTCCTGACCGCCGAGGGTGCTCTCGACGAGGCCCGCGAGCGGGAAATCGCGGCAGGCGCCGAGGAGATGGCGGCGGCGGTCCGTTCCGGACTGGCCGCGGAGTCGCCGGTGGACCCGGAAGAGCTGTTCGCGCACGTGTTTTCCACTCCGACGCCCCAGCTGGCCGAGCAGCGCGCGGCGGTGCGGGCCGAACTCGAGCTCGAGGAGCAGTGATGGCCGACAAGATGACCATGGCGCAGGCGATCAACACCGCGCTGCGGGACGCCATGACCGCGGACGACTCGGTGGTCGTGTTCGGTGAGGACGTCGGCCCGCTGGGCGGGGTGTTCCGGGTGACCGACGGGCTGACCCGCGACTTCGGCGAGGCGCGCTGCTTCGACACCCCGCTGGCCGAGTCCGGGATCGTCGGGATGGCCGTCGGGATGGCCATGAACGGGATGCGGCCGGTGGTGGAGATGCAGTTCGACGCCTTCGCCTACCCGGCGTTCGAACAGATCACCAGCCACGTCGCCAAACTGGCCAACCGCACGCGCGGCCGGATGCGGGTGCCGATGGTCATCCGCATCCCCTACGCGGGCGGGATCGGCGGGGTCGAGCACCACTGCGATTCGTCCGAGGCCTACTACGCGCACACCCCAGGGCTGACGGTCGTCGCACCGGCCACCAACGCCGACGCCTACGGGCTGCTGCGCGCGGCGATCGAGAGCCCGGACCCCGTGGTGTTCCTGGAGCCGAAGAAGCACTACTTCGCCAAGGAGGAGGTCGACGTCGAAGCCGGGGTGCCGCCGATCGGTCGCGCGATCGTGCGCCGACAGGGTCGGGACGCCACGCTCATCGCCTACGGTCCCTCGGTTCCCGTGGCGCTGGCGGCGGCGGAGCACGCCGCGGCGGAAGGCCGCGACCTCGGCGTGGTGGACCTGCGCTCGATCGTCCCGTTCGACGACGACACGGTGTGCGCCGAAGTCTGCCAGACCGGACGAGCCGTGGTCGTCGCCGAGGCCCCGGGTTTCGCGTCCGTGGCCTCGGAGATCGCGGCGCGCGTCTCGGAGCGCTGCTTCCACCACCTGGAGGCGCCCGTGCGGCGAACGACCGGCTACGACGTGCCCTACCCGGCCCCCAAGTTGGAGCGCTACTTCCTGCCCAGCGCGGACCGGATCCTCGACACCGTCGACTCGCTGCAATGGGAGGACATCGCATGAGCGAACAGGTCTTCACCCTTCCCGACCTCGGGGAGGGGCTCACCGAAGCCGAACTCGTCCGCTGGCTGGTCAAGGTCGGCGACACCATCGCCGTCGACGAACCGGTAGCCGAAGTCGAAACGGCCAAGGCGACGGTCGAGGTACCCGCGCCCTTCGGCGGCGTGGTCGCTCGGCTGCACGGCGATGCGGGCGATGTCCTCCAGGTCGGCGAACCGCTGATCTCCGTGGACGAACAAGGCCCAAGCGGTCCCGCAGCCACCTACGTCGAAGAGGAGCGGGCCGGATCGGGCAACGTGCTGATCGGCTACGGAACCTCCGACGCCGCGCCTTCCCAGCGACGCCGCAGGAAACGCGCCTCGGCTCCGGTCGCCGTCCCGCTCCACGCCGGGTCCACACGGAACGGGGACCGGCCGGCGGTGCAGTCACCGATCGTCCGCCAGCTGGCGCGCCGCGCCGGGGTCGATCTCAATTCCCTGACCGGCACTGGGCCGGACGGCCTGATCCTGCGTCGCGATGTGGAGGCGGCCACCGAATGCCCTTCGACCGGCGAATCCTCGCCGCAGGAAGGCGAAACCTCCACCGCGGAAGCCTTCGACCGGCGCACCGGGTTGCCGGTCGGTACGCGTGTTCCGCTGACGGGTCTGCGAAAAGCGGTATCCGAGAAGCTGTCCCGCAGCCGTTCGGAGATTCCCGAGGCCACCACGTGGGTGGACGTCGATGCCACAGCGCTGCTCGAACTGCGCGCCCAGCTCAAGCAACGCGGCGAGGCGCCGGGCGTCCTCGCGATGGTCGCCCGCTTCGTCATCGCGGGACTGACGAGGTTCCCCGAGCTGAACTCGCGGGTGGACACCGAGCGCGGGGAGATCGCCCATCTTGACGGCGTCAACCTAGGCATCGCCGCGCAGACCGATCGCGGCCTCGTCGTTCCGGCGGTCCGAAACGCCCACCACCTGGGCATGCGCGGTCTCGACGGCGAGATTCGGCGCCTCACCGCGGCCGCCCGCGGCGGAGCGGCAACGGCGTCCGAACTGACCTCGGGCTCGTTCACCCTGAACAACTACGGCGTGCTGGGAGTCGACGGCAGTGCGGCGATCATCAACCACCCGGAGGTAGCCATCCTCGGCATGGGACGGATCATCGCCCGCCCCTGGGTCGTCGATGGCGGGCTCGTCGCACGGCAGATCGTGCAGCTCTCGCTGGCCTTCGACCACAGGGTCTGCGACGGCGGCACAGCCGGCGGTTTCCTCCGCTTCGTCGCCGACGCGATCGAGGACCCCACCGCAGCGATGGCCGACCTGTGAGCCGGTTATTGAGGCTTTCGCCGGGTAAGGCTTGTGGCAGTGGGTACAGAGCTCGCGGCAACTACGAGGCACCCGGATTCCACCCGCAAGCCTGCCTGCGCGCGGCCGTCATTCCCGCCGCCGGTCACAACATCACCCTGCACCGCAATTCCCAACAGGATTCGGCGACGATCGTCTACTTCGCCGACCAAGCCCTGAGGCCCACTGGAGCCAACGCCGAGCGCTACCGCAGCACATGCAGGACCCGGCCCAGCACGGTCACCGACGTCCTTCCCGACACCAGCAGGCTCGTACCCGACCTCCTGCCCGGTAGCAGATGACGCATTCGCCGCAGGAACGAGATTTCGGCACCGTCACCCGACTTTCATCGGGTGAGGGGCTGTCCGGGAAATCTGCCCCAAGAGTTCGTGCATCCCGCTCTCCTCGAATGTTCCGGAAAGCTGACCACCAGCGACTTGTCGAAGCCTGCCCGTGACCGTACCGGTGAGGTTTTTCCGGCCCGGACCAGTTCGGAGCGAATAGGCCACCCGCTGCGGATGCGGATGCCCGAGATCTGGAACGTGCGGCTGACCGGGAAATCGGGGTTCGGGAGCCCATCAGGGCTGAGATGCCAGCAGCGGGATCACGCCGCCCGCGACGACTGCCTCGACCTGCTTCGGCGAGAGCCGGTGCCGCACCCGGTAGGTGTGATCGCGCGTGGTGTTGTGCACGTCGAGTTCGGTGCCCGTCGCCAGCGCCTCGCGCAGGTCCTCGAGGACGAGGGTGTCGTCGAGTCTGATGTCGGCGTAGTCCTCGGGGTCGGTGAATTCCAGCGGCACGATGCCGAAGTTGGCGAGATTCTGCCAGTGGATGCGCGCGAAGGACTTCGCGATCACCGCCCGCAGCCCGAGGTAGCGGGGTGTGATCGCGGCGTGCTCCCGCGAAGACCCCTGCCCGTAGTTGTGCCCGCCGACCACGATGTGGCCGTCGGGGTGATCGCGGGCGCGGCGCGGGTAGTCGGGACTGACTCGGGTGAAGGTGAACTCGGCCAAGGCAGGGATGTTCGAGCGCAGCGGCAGGGCTTCGGCGCCGGCCGGCGAGATCTCATCGGTGGAGATGTCGTCGCCGGTCTTGAGCAGGACGGGTGCAGACAACTCGTCGGGCAGCTGCTGGAAGTCGGGTAGGGCGGTGATGTTGGGGCCCTTGATCAGCTCAACCGCCCGCGCTTGTTCCTCCGGCAGGGGCGGTACGAGCATTGCGGTGTTCATCGAGGCCTTCTCCGGCAATGCGAGTTCCGGGTAGTCCTGGCCGAGCTCGCGCGGGTCGGTGATCACACCGGTCAGCGCTGCCGCGGCTGCGGTCTCCGGCGAGCACAGCCACACCGAATCCTCGCGCGTTCCGGAGCGACCCGGGAAGTTGCGTGGGAAGGTGCGCAGCGAGTTCTGCCCCACCGCAGGGGCCTGCCCCATGCCGATGCAGCCCATGCAGCCGGCCTGGTGGATGCGGGCCCCGGCTGCGATCAGATCGAACGTGGCGCCCATGCGGGTGAGGTCTTCGAGGATCTCCCGTGAGGTGGGGTTGATGTCGAAGCTGACCGCGTGGTCGGTCTGGCGGCCGCGGACTATCGCCGCGGCGATGGCGAAATCCCGCAGGCCGGGGTTGGCGGAGGAGCCGATGACGACCTGGCTGATATCGGTCCCGGCGACTTCGTGGACCGGCACGACGTTGTCCGGCGCCGAGGGACGCGCGATCAGCGGCTCCAGCGCGGACAGGTCGAGGTGATCCTCTACGTCGTAGGTCGCGTCGGCGTCGGCGGCCAGCGGTTCGAAGTCGTCCTCGCGGCCCTCGGCGCGCAGGAAATCGCGGACGGCGGAGTCGGAGGGGAACACGCTGGTGGTCGCCCCCAACTCGGCGCCCATGTTCGCGATGACGTGGCGGTCCATCGCCGAGAGACCGGAAAGGCCCGGACCGTGGTATTCGATGATGCGGCCGATTCCACCAGAAACGCCGTGGCGGCGCAGCATCTCCAGGATCACGTCCTTGGCCGACACCCACGGCGGCAGCTCTCCGGTCAGCCGCACGCCCCAGATCTCGGGCATCCGCACCCGCAGCGGGTGACCGGCGATGGCCAGCGCCACTTCCAGCCCGCCGACGCCGATGGCGAGCATCCCGAGCGATCCGGCAGCGCAGGTGTGCGAGTCCGAGCCGACCATGGTCTTGCCGGGCACCCCGAAGCGCTGCATGTGGGTGGGGTGAGAGACGCCGTTGCCGGGTTTGGAGAACCACGCACCGAAGCGTTGGCTGGCCGAGCGCAGGAAGTTGTGGTCCTCGGCGTTCTTCTCGTCGGCCTGGAGCAGGTTGTGGTCCACGTACTGCACGCTGGTCTCGGTGCGGGCACGGGTCAGGCCGAGCGCTTCGAGTTCCTGCATGACCAGCGTGCCAGTGGCGTCCTGAGTCAAGGTCTGGTCGATCGCGATCGCTACTTCGGAGCCAGGCGTGAGGTCGCCGTCGACCAGGTGCGAGGCGATGAGCTTGTGCGCGAGGGTGCGAGCCATCGTCGCTCCTTCCAACGCTGCGGTACCTACTAGTTTGCTACCCGGCGGGCGGAAGCCCGAAACGATCAGTCGTCCGTTCGCGTGCAGCCGGTGGGCGGCGGGGGATCGCGAAGCTGGAGCGGACGCGTACCTCGGGATCTCGGCCCTACGTGCTGCGCGGGAGGGTGCGGTGCGGGTTCTGCGGGAGGCTGATGCACGGTGCCGTGATCCGCAAGACCGAGGTCTACTACCGGTGCCTGGCCCGGACGATCGCGCCCGGGTCACGGGTCTTGGCAGATCACCCGCGCACGGTGAATCTTCGGGAGCTCGACGTGCTGGATTCGTTGAACAAATGGATAGGCCAGCCGTTCGCCCCGGAGAACGTCGACAGAACGGTCCAGGCGTTGGTCGGGTCGCAAGCTGATTCTTCTCGGGCCAAGAATTCGTGCGAAGGGGCGAAGCAGCGATTGGCCGATGCGCAGACTCAGGTGAGACGGCTTCAGGACGCCATCAAGGCCGGCGCCGATCCTGCGGCGCTGGTCGAGGCGATCAACGACGCGCAAGCGACCCGCGCCGCTGCCCAGGCCGAACTGGACAACAGTCCGGACCCAGCAGCCATCGGCGGCTGAGGTCTACGCGATGGTGGATTCGCTCGGAGACGGGGGCTCAGCGCTCAAGGAGGCCAAGCCGGAGAGCCTGGGGCGGCTCTACGAGAGCTTGAGCATCGACCTCAAATACAAACCACACGCGAGGACCGTAGAAGCTACGATCGCCCCGCGTGTGGTTAGCGTGCGTGTCCGAAGACGGACTTGCGCACTGTTCACCCGCCTCTTGCTTCCCGAAGCAGGTTGAAGAATGTGGCCTCATGCTGTCCCGTGTGTCCAATCTCGAGTTTGCTTGGGACACCGTGTTGGGGGGACATGCAGGGTTGCCTCGTGAGCTGCGGGAATGTGGAGCGAACACAGGGTGGGACAGGTGTTGATGGGTTTCCTGGGCCGCCCCAAACCGGCCCTGGCTCGTACTCGGCGGGTGGTGGACGTAGGACACGGCCAGGTGTCCCGTGGTGGTACCAGCCGTGCTGTGCTCTCCACATTTAGGCGTAGTCGCTGATGCTCACAGATCGCTGTTCGTTCGCGTTGTGCTCTGACGGAACCAGTCGTGCGGCGGTCGGTGGCGACCGCCTTGGCGCTCGGCTCGCGTCGCGACACCTCATCGACTTCGGAAATCGCCGGGTCGACCTGGTCAGCGGGCACGGCTACGTCTTGGGTCGGCATCGCTGTCACAGGCGGGTGTGGTTGTCGATGTCCTGCTCGAAGTCGGCGATGGCCTCGGCGGTCAGCGTGGGTCGTGTGTCGGTGACCGCCCGCAGGTAGTCCTCGGTGGTGGCCATGGTGTTGTCGTCGTGCAGCACGTCGCGTTCGAACGCGGACTGGGCACCTTGGCGGGCGGCGAACTCGATATCAGCCGGTGTGAACAGGTCCGTGCGCTTGACCAGCACGTCCAGGTCGACGTTGTCGCGCGCCGGCCCGAGGTAGCGCGACCAGATCGCCCGCCTGGCGGGCTCGTCCGGCGGGCCGATCGGGATGATGTAGTCGAACCGGCCTGGCCGCAGGAACGCCGAGTCCAACGATCGCACCGAGTTGGTGGCGCACACCAACAGCCGGTGGTCGTGCTCGCGGAAGCCTGGGATCAACTTGAGTAGTTCGTTGGTCACGCCGTGCGCAGGACCGGCGGCGGGTGTGGAACGCGTGCCCGCGATCTCCTCCACCTCGTCGACGAACAGCACCAGGTCGTCGAGTTCCTCGAGCTCGGCGAACACCGCGCGCAGTGATGCCGCCAATCCGTCCGGGGACGCCCCGGCCAGCCGCGAGGGGAACAACTCGACGAACGGCCAGTTCAGGCGGGAGGCGATTGCCTTGGCGAAGCTGGTCTTGCCGGTGCCCGGCGGGCCGAACAGCACGATCGCCTTCGGCGGCAGCACGCCGTGCCGCTCGGCCTGCGCGGGGTGTGAGATCGGCAGCACCACGCGCCGCTCGATGATGTCTTTCTCCTGCGTCATTCCGGCCAGCGCGTCCCACCGGCCCGGCGGCAGCAACTGCCCGCCCAGCTCCTCGAGCACCCCGAACTCGGTCGGGTCGAGGTGCTCGACCTTCTCGAAGTAGGTCAGGTCGGTGCGGGGCCGGTAACCGGAGTTGACCATCGCCTTGAACCCGGCCGCGCCCTCCGGGACCAGGCTGGAGATGCGGTGCACGCCCTGACCGCGCAGCTTCTTCTCCAGTTCGTCCAGCAACGCGCTTCCGATGCCGCGGTTGCGCCAATGGGTGTCGAGGGCGAACAACGCCAGCCACGCACGTTCCCCTTCCACCTTCGCTGCCGCCATGCCGACCACGTCCTGCTCCACGACCGCCACCATCGCCGGGTGACCGGCCCGCGCCATAGACACCACCTCCGCTGCGGAGAACACCGGCTCACCGCCTTCGCGGCTCTGGTCCCAGATGTGGATCGCCTGGTCCAAATCGTCGTCGTGAAAATCACGTACGCGCCACAGCGGCAAGGCGCACCTCCTGATCCAATTTCTCCATCCCCACCCGGGGAACAGCACTCGTGAGCTGCGAAGTACCGAGAAAGCTAATGGCCGACGGCCACAGCGCGCAATGAACAGCGTGAACTGGCGTGAGGCCGAGCCGCCACATCCAGAACGGCAAGCGCGGCCGGTGGCCTGAGCGCCGTTCGCCGTGTCACCGCGTCGGGTCGACGAGCACTTTCATCTTCTCGCCACGGTGCAGCGCCTCGAAGCCCTCCTCCACGACGTTGCCGAGCGCGATCGTCTCGACCCAGCCCGTGGTGTCGTAATTGCCCTCATCCATTAAGGCGATGACCGCTTCGAAATCCGCGCCGGTGTAACAGAGCGAGCCCTGGACACGGGATTCGTGCATGACCAGCTCTAGCAGTGGGGTTTCGAGCGGTGTCTCGTAGATTGCGACGGCCACCAGGGGGCGGCGGGAGCCGATCGACCCGAGCGCGGTGCGCACCGCTGGCGCAACCCCCGCCGCGTCGAAAGCCGCGTCGGCCATCGCCCCTTGGGTCTCATCGGCGACCAGCGCGGGTACGTCCACGGCCGCGGGGTCGACGGCGCGGCCACCGAGCCGCTCGATCGCCGTGCGCCGCGTCGCTGAAGGTTCGACCACCAGCGTGTCTTCAACTCCTTGCCCGCGCAGCGCTTGGAAGACTCCGATACCGATCGGTCCAGCACCGAACACCAGTGCGGTGTCCCCGGGGTTCAGATCGGCGAGCGTCGTCGCGTGGTAGGCGACCGACATCGGCTCCACCAGCGCGCCCAGCTCCAGCGACACCGATTCTGGCAGCCGGTGCAGCATGTAGTCCGGTACCGTCGTGTACCGAGCCATGCCCCCGTCGGACATCAGCCCGTGGAAGCCGATCTTCTGGCAGATGTTGTAGTGACCCGCCCTGCACGGAGCACACTCGCCGCACCGGTAGACCGGCTCGACGGCCACCCGATCTCCCACTGCCCAGCCCGAGACACCGGCGCCCACTTCGCGGATCGTGCCGGAGAACTCGTGGCCCATCACCAACGGCATCGCCTTGTCGGTCAGTGGGTGCGGGTCCCCGTCGGGGATGAAGATCGGTCCTGCGAAGAACTCGTGCAGGTCCGTCCCACAGATCCCGTTGAACCCGACCTCTACAAAGACCTCCCCGTACCGCGGAGCAGGGACAGGCACGTCGTCGACACTCATACTGCGTCGTCCCCGGTAGATCGCGGCCTGCATGGTATCCGTCATATCGGACTCTCCTCTGAGATCAGTGGAAGATCGAGCCGCCGTTGATGACGGCCGTCCTGTCCCCGTCATGGAGTCGGAGCGCGATTCCGTCGACGACCATTGCGTAGGTCTCGATCGTCGTCGGCCCGGCCTCGGTCAGCTCGTCGAAGCGCTGGTGGCTCTCCACCCACGTGCCCGTGCCGACGACGCCCTGGCAGTACCGGTATAGGTGATCAGCGACATGTCTCGAAAGGGTTGCGTCCCGTTGCAACTGCTGCCGGTTCGCAGGTCGACAGGGAAACGGGTAGTCGTTGGACCGACCGGGCGTGCGATGCGCGAGATCTTGTCGAGCGGCCGCGTCGGTTCTGGATTGATGCGGCCTGACAGCGTGAGATCTCATGTCGAGACGGTGATGTCCAGGTCGGGCAGGAAGCGGTATGGCCGGTGGTCGAGCAGGTCGGCGAAGCGCTTGCGCAGGCGGGACATCTCTGCGCGGACGGTGATGGTCCTGGTGCGGTCGGCGAACAGGTGCTCGGCGAGGTCGGCAGCGCTGTTGCCCGCCCGGTTCGCGGCCAGGTGGACCAGGATGTCGGCGTGCCTGCCGCTGAGCTGGTAGGTCCAGCTGCCCGTTTCGCGGTGCACGGTCAGCGTGGGCCGGGCGGAGCCGACGTCGAGCACCAGCCGGGTCCCGGTCACCGACTGTTCCCCCCGCGGGCGCAGCAGGATCCCTTCCGGCAGCGGTTCGAACGAGCAGGCCCCGAACGCGGGCAGCCACACCTGCTCGGCGTCATGGCGTTCCGGCAGCACGACGCGGTCGATCGGTGGCAGGCCGGTGGATGCAGCGACCCAGCCGTGGCGGTCGGTCACCAGGGCTTGCCCGTTGAGCTTGGCCAGGATCGGCGCCGCGATCGCGCGCAGCCGGTCGAGGCGGGTGCGGTGGGCGTCGCGCAGCCGGGCTTCGGCGAGTCCGGCGACGGCGTGCACCAGCGCCAGGGTGCTGGGGTGCACGGTGTCGGCGGGGCCGCTGATGTCGACTGCGCCCAGCAGCCGTCCTCCGGCGGCGTCGTGGATCGGCGCTGCGGCGCAGGTCCAGGCGTGGTGGGTGCGGACGAAGTGCTCGGCCGAGTGGACCTGCACCGGCCGGTCCTCGACCAGTGCGGTGCCGATGGCGTTGGTGCCGACCGCGTTCTCGGCCCAGCTCGCCCCTTCGACGAACCCGAGCCGGTCGGCGCGCCGGAACACCGTGGGATGCCCGTCGCGCCACAGCACGCGGCCGTCGACGTCGACGATGACCACGATGTGACCCGCGCTCTGGGCCGCGGGCACCAGTCCGGTGCGCAGCGCGAGCAGCGCGTCCTCGGTGAGACCGCAGGTGGCGCGACGCTGCTCGACCTCGCCGGAGGACGCCGGCCTACAGTCGCCGCCGCGGTCGGGGTCGACGCCTTGGCTGCGCACTCGTCCCCACGATTGGCGGATCAGCGGCCGCGGCTGCACGGGCGGGTGCTGCCCGGCCAGCACCGCCTCGTGCACGCGGGCCAGGGCGCGGGTGTACTGGTGCGGGTCCACTCCGGTGGGCACAGCGGTTTCGAGGTGGTCGGTCTTCATCGGCAGGTCCTGTCGGTTGGTCTCGCGCGTCCGCTCGCGGACCCACCGAACCCGGCAGTCGGAGGACCGCGATGTCCTCACGCCGATCGAAGCGTTACGGGATACAGCCTCCCCGTTCGTGGCCGGGTTTTCCATGTTGACCATGTGCGCCCTCGCAGGTAACCGCGATGTGGCGCCGAGGTGACATCGTCACAGCAGACTTCTCGCACCATTTCCAGGGCAAGGGTTGCAACGGGTTGCATTTCGTTTCCTTCCTGAATCGATTACCCGTTTCAGGAACGAGGAATTCCGGCGCCGATGCAACCTGGTGCAACGCTGGTTGCCGCTCACGGCTCTCCCATACCTTTGGCGTCCCAAGGCGGCGAAGAGGAGCGACATGGCGCTGAACAAGCAGGCACTGCTGGGTGCGTATCGGAAAATGGCCGAGATCCGAGCATTCGAGGATCGTCTTCACGAGGAGAACGCGACTGGCGACATTCCCGGGTTCATCCACCTCTATTCGGGGCAGGAAGCGATTGCGGTCGGGGTGTGCGAGAACCTGCGCGACACCGACCACATCGGTTCCACTCACCGGGGGCACGGGCACTGCATCGCCAAGGGCTGTGACATTCACGGGATGATGGCCGAGATCTTCGGCAAGGAGGACGGGCTCTGCCGCGGCAAGGGCGGCTCGATGCACATCGCCGACCTGTCGGTGGGCATGCTGGGTGCCAACGCGATCGTTGGTGGCGCACCGTCCCTGGCCATCGGTGCTGCTCTGAGCTCGAAGACGCTGGGCACCGGCGGTGTGGCGGCGTCGTTCACCGGTGACGGCGGATCGAATCAGGGCACCGTCTTCGAGGCGATGAACATGGCGGTCGTGCTGCAACTGCCGATCGTGTTCGCCATCGAGAACAACGGGTTCGGCGAGGCCACCGGCACCGACTACGCGGTCGGCGCCCCGGACATCGCCGCGCGCGCCGCCTCCTTCGGGATGCCCGGCGTGTCGGTCGACGGAACCGACTTCTTCGAGGTCCACGAGGCGGCCCGGCAGGCGGTCGAACGCGCCCGCGACGGTGGCGGCCCGACCGCGATCGAGGCACGGGCGCACCGCTGGTTCGGCCATTTCGAGGGCGACGCCCAGCTCTACCGCACGCCCGAGCAGGTCGCGGAGTTGCGCCGCACCAAGGACCCGCTGTTGAACTTCCGCGCGAAGGTCGATTCCAGGAAGGCCAGTGCGAAGGAACTCGACTCGATCGAAGAGGAAGCCCGGCTCCGGGTGGACGACGCCGTGGCCAAGGCCCGCGCGGCCGCATACCCGGAGGTCGAGAACCTGCTGACCGACGTCTACGTGTCGTACTGAGGGAAACGGAAATCATGACTTCGTCGAAGAAGACCTATCGCGAAGCGGTCAAGGACGCGCTGACCCAGGAAATGCAGCGCGACGCCACCGTGGTGCAGATCGGTGAGGATCTGCGTGGCGGCCACGCCGGAACCAATCCGGACCTGGAAACGAAGAAGATCGAGGCCTTCGGTGGCGTTCTCGGCGTCACCAAGGGCCTGTGGGGCGAGTTCGGTTCGACGCGGGTAATCGACACCCCGATCACCGAGTCGGCGATCATCGGGATGGCGGCCGGCGCGGCGCTGACCGGTCTGCGGCCGGTCGCGGAACTGATGTTCATGGACTTCTTCGGGGTCTGCTACGACGCGCTGTACAACCAGGCGGCCAAATTCCGGTACATGTTCGGCGGCAAGGCGCGCACCCCGCTGGTGGTGCGCGGAATGATCGGCGCTGGGTTCAACGCCGCCGCCCAGCACTCGCAGTCGCCCTACAACGTCTTCGCCGCAGTGCCCGGTCTCAAGGTCGTCGCGCCCTCGAACCCGCGCGATGCGAAGGGATTGCTGATCCAGGCGATCCGCGATGACGACCCGGTCGTGTTCTGCGAGCACAAGACGCTCTACGACACCAAGGGCGAGGTTCCCGACGATCCGTTTACGATCCCGTTCGGCGTCGCCAACTACACCCGCCAGGGCACCGACGTCACGGTGATCGCGTTGTCGGCGATGGTCAACGCCGCCAACGCTGCGGCCGACAAGCTCGCCGCCGAAGGCATTTCCGTGGAGGTCGTCGACCCGCGCACGGTGTCGCCGCTGGACGAGGAGGGTGTGCTGGAGTCGGTGGCCGCCACCGGCCGGGTTGTGATCGTCGACGAGTCGGCCGCGCGGTGCGGGTTCGGCCACGACGTCGCCGCACTGATCGCCACGAAGGCGCTCGGTTCGCTGCGCGCCCCCGTCGAACTGGTGACGCCGCCGCACACGCCGGTGCCGTTCTCGCCGAAGCTCGAGAATGCCTGGCTGCCCGACGCCGCGCGGATCGAGGATGCGGTGCGCAAGGTGGTGACGGCCTGATCATGAGCGAGATCAACGCGATCGAGGTCCCCAAGTGGGGCCTGTCGATGGAGGAGGGCACCGTCACCGGGTGGCGCGTGTCGGAGGGAACCAGCTTCCGCAAGGGCGACCTGCTCTGCGAGGTCGAGACCAGCAAGATCACCAACGAGCTCGAGGCACCGTTCGACGGGCTGCTGCGGCGGATCGTCGCCCAGCCTGGCGAGACGCTGCCGGTGGGCGGGGTTCTGGCGGTGTCGGCGGCTGAAACCGTGTCCGACGCCGAGATCGAGGATTTCCTGTCGTCCCGCGGGGCGCCCCCCGCGCTGGCCGAAGCCCCTGATCCGGCCGAAGTCGCCGCTCCGGCAGGGGCTCGCCCTTCGGCTGCGGCTCCTCCCCCGGCGGCGCCTCCTGCTCCGAAGCCGGGGGCGTCGTCGGGCTCGACGGTCGTGCCGGAGTCTTTGCAGGGGCAGACCAGTGGTGAGGTCTTCACGACTCCGCACGCGCTCAAGCTGGCGGCGCAGCTCACGATCGATCTGGACAAGGTCACCGGAACCGGCCGTGCCGGTCGGGTGTCGGTGGAGGACGTGCACAACGCCATACGCGCGGCGGGCGGCTCGGTCGCCGCGCCCGCTCCCCCGGCCCGTTCTGGTTTGCCCGGCCGCTCGTCCCAGGACGACAGCGAGGTCAACGCGACCCCGGTCGCCCGCCGCCTGGCCGGAAACCTCGGGATCAACCTGCACGACTGCCGCGCGACCGGTTCGCGCGGGCGGGTCTGCGAGGCGGACGTCCGCGAGGCAGAGCGGAAGTTCGGCTTAGTCACGGCAAGCCCCGAAGCCTCGAGCGACGCCGAGATCCCGGTGGAGTTCGAAACCGTGGCGTTCGACTCGATGCGCAAGGCGATCGGGCAGCGGCTGCAGGCGTCGAAGCGCGATGCCCCGCACTTCCGGCTCACCGCTGATCTCGAGATCGACGAGCTGCTCGCGTTGCGCAAGCAGATCAACGCCACGGTGCCGTCGGTGAAGCTGTCGGTGAACGACTTCATCGTCAAGGCGTGCGGGGCGGCGTTGCTCAAGGTGCCCGAGGTCAACGTGCAGTTCGACGAGCAGACCCAGTCGGTGCGCCGCTACACCCACGCCGATGTCTCCGTGGCTGTCGCCCTGCCCTCCGGATTGATCACGCCGATCGTGCGGGAGACCGACACCCGTTCGCTGGCCTCGGTTTCCGAGGAAATGCACTCGTTGGTGACCAGAGCCAAGAGCGGCACGCTCACACCCGAGGAGTTTCAGGGCGGCACGTTCACGGTGTCCAACCTCGGCATGTTCGGCGTGCGCGAGTTCGACGCGATCATCAATCCGCCGCAGGCGGCGATCCTCGCGGTCGGGTCGGGCGACCAGCGACCGGTCGTCGTGAACGGCGAGGTCGTCCCGCGCACGGTCCTGACGGTCACGCTGTCCTGCGACCACCGGGTGATCGACGGTGCGCTGGGCGCCAGTTTCCTGGCCGAGCTGAAGCGGTTCGTCGAGTCACCGGCCTTGATGCTGGTCTAGGGAGTTTTCCATGAGCGAGAAGTACGACGTGCTCGTCATCGGTGCGGGCCCTGGTGGTTACGTGGCGGCGATCCGCGCCGCGCAGCTGGGTCTGCGCACCGCGGTCGTCGAGCGCGACCGGCTCGGCGGGATCTGCCTGAACTGGGGTTGCATCCCGACCAAGGCGCTGCTGCACGGCGCTGACGTCGCGCACACCCTGGCGAACCTCAAGCCGCTGGGTTTCAGCGCGACCGGGGTGGAGTTCGACATGGCGGGACTGGTGGAGTTCAGCCGCTCGGTGTCGGAGCGGCTCTCCGGCGGTGTCGGCTATCTGATGCGCAAGAACGGCGTCGACGTCATCACGGGTTCCGCTCGGTTGACGGGCAAGGGTGTCGTCGATGTCGACGGTGTGGAGTACCGCGCCGATCACGTCATCCTGGCCACCGGTGCGCGCCCGCGTCCCGTGCCGGGTGTGGTTGCCGACGGGGGCCGGGTGTGGACCTACTTCGAAGCGCTGGTACCCGCGGAACTGCCGACGTCCTTGCTGGTGGTCGGGTCTGGAGCCATCGGTGTCGAGTTCGCGAGTCTCTACGCCGACCTGGGCAGCGAGGTCACCCTCGTCGAGCTGGCGCCGCAGCTCATGCCCGCCGAGGACGCCGAGGTCGCCGACCACGTGCGCAAGCGGTTCGAGAAGCGCGGAATCCGCGTGCGCACCTCGACTTCGGTCTCCGAGATCGACGTCGGCCCGGATTCGGTGACCGCGACTCTGGACGGCGACACGATCACCGTCGACCGGGTGCTGGTGGCGGCCGGTGTGCGGGGCAACGTCGACGGGCTCGGTCTGGAGGAACTCGGGGTCGAGCTGGACGGCGGTTTCGTGCGTACCGATCAGTGGTGCCGCACCAACGTTTTCGGCCTGTACGCGATCGGGGACGTCGCGGGTGCCCCGTGCCTGGCCCACAAGGCCAGCCACGAAGGCGTGCTGTGCGTGGAAAAGCTCGCCGGCGTCGAGCACGTCGCCCCGCTCGACCGCGACTACGTGCCCGGCTGCACCTATGCCCGCCCGCAGGTCGCCAGCCTCGGACTCACCGAAGGACAGGCCGCGGCCACCGGCCGGGAACTACGCGTCGGGCGCTTCGACCTGACCGCGTCGGGCAAGGCGCTGGCCCTCGGCGAGGCTGAGGGCCTCGTCAAGACGGTCTTCGACGCCACGAGCGGCGAACTGCTGGGCGCGCACATGGTCGGACCGGAGGTGACCGAGCAGATCCAGGGATTCGGCATCGCCCGCTCCCTGGAGGCCACAGCGGACGACCTCGCCGAGGTCGTCTTCGCCCACCCGACCCTGTCGGAGGCCATGCACGAGTCGGTGCTCGCCGCGCTCGGCCGCCCGCTCAACACCTGACGACCTCCGGGTCCGCGGGGCCGAACAGGTTCCGCGGGCCCGGATCTCCAACGAGGAAGAAGAACATGACGGTCGCCCCCGAGTGACGCAAGCTGCTGCGCATCGAGGCCCGCAACGCGCGGACGCCGATCGAGCCGAAGCCCGACTGGATCCGCACTCGCGCCCGGACCGGCCCGCACTACACCGAGCTCAAGGATCTCGTCCGACGCGAGGGACTGCACACCGTCTGCGAAGAAGCGGGCTGCCCGAACATCTTCGAATGTTGGGAGGACCGCGAGGCCACCTTCCTCATCGGAGGAGACCAGTGCACCCGCCGCCGCGACTTCTGCCAGATCGACACCGGCAAACCCATCGAACTGGACCGCGACGAACCGCACCGGGTCGCCGAGAGCGTGCGGACCATGAGCCTGCGCTACGCCACCATCACCGGAGTCGCCCGCGACGACCTCGACGACGGCGGCGCCTGGCTCTACGCCGAAACGGTCCGTCAGATACACGCACTCAACCCCGGCACCGGCGTCGAGAACCTGATCCCCGACTTCGGCGGCGATCCCGGACTGCTGCGGGAGGTCTTCGAATTCTCCTTCACTGAGCAGCAGCGCCGCGGCAGATTAGCACTGCGATCTACACAGCGGAGGTCTGAAAATCTGGATGGGCTCGCGATTGGGAATGCCGATCGCACGGACATTCACTCCTATCACGCACTGTGGGATGGTCACCGCATCGACAACCCCGAACTGATTCGCCGCAGGCCCGTCCGCTGGTAACCTCGTTCACCCCGAAGCCGGATCGACACACCGCGCACCGCCAGGGGATGGTCGTTGCTGTGCCTGATGAACGCTATGGCGACCATGTGTTTGACCCCGACCGGGATGACGAGTTCGAGCGCGTTCGCAGCCTGGCAGCCGCTTACGACCCTGCCAGCCGGAACTACCTGGCGGCGTTGGAGATCGGCCCCGGGTGGCGGTGCCTGGATGTGGGCGCAGGTCCCGGCACGCTGTCGGCCTGGATGGCAGAACAGGGGTGTGAAGTCGTTGCCCTCGACCGGGATACTCGGTTCGTCAGCGGTATCCATCCGAACGTCGTGCCAGTGGAAGTGAACCTGTCAGAGCCTGGTCTTGACCTCGGCCGATTCGATCTGGTGCACAGCCGGTTCACGCTCATGCACCTACCCGAGCGAGATCAGCTTCTTGCTCGATTGGCAACGTGGGTACGTCCGGGCGGCTGGCTCGTACTCAGCGACCTCGCGGAACTGGGCACCGCGTCGTCACCCAATGAGCCGTATCGGCGGGTGTCCTTCGCGATGTGGCGAGGGCTCGCGGCCACGATCGGCACCGACATCAATTACGGGCGGCAGCATCCCGGCACGTTGGCCACTAGCGGGTTTGCCGATACCGGCGCCGCCGCTGACTTCGCCACGGTCGCCCGCGATACCCCGATGGCGAACTTCCTGCGTCTGACCATTAACCAATGCCGCCCGCTGATCATCGGCACCGGTGACGCCGACGACACCGCCATCGAACAGACCTTGCGGTATCTCAGTGACCCAACGACCTGGGATCTGTCGCTATTGATGATCACTGGATGGAGCCGCAAAGCGCCGGTTTAGGTTGATTGAAGATCGTCGGCTGCCTCGAAATCGATCAGGCTCCGACCAGCGGCGCTTGACTCGGACGAGCCCGATGAAAGCAAGCACGAACGCCAGACACGAGAGACATAGAAGCTTTTCAACGCCACCGCCAAGTCACTGCGCCAGCGCACGCACCTGCCAGGCCATCTCAGCCGGGCACCTCGACGACCATCAGACGGTGCCACCGCACAGCCGCTGCTACATGGCCGTGCTGCTGGAAGCGGTGGCCCATGCCGCGGCTCGGCGGTTGTCGACCTGGGCCACGGAGGCCGCTCACGTCGCCCGCTGCATTTTCGATGAGGATTCGCCGTACCTCCTCAGTCAGCGTGTGGATCGCCTTAAGGTCGGTCCTGAGTGGAACAGGTCGTTGCACCGGCTTGTCCGCGAACTCGCCGATCAGCTCGAACATGCCGTGGATCAAGCGAATGAGCGCAGGAATCAGCCGGAATGGTGCGGTGAGCGCACGAGTCGCTTCAAGGTGGGCCCGGCGCGCCTTCGATAGCACGCCAGATTTGTCCACAGGGGTGGAACTTCGCTGTTCTCGGGGCTACATGACCCGCGAAGCCCTGAGCGCGCAAGAAACTTCGCCGCAGGCGCCGTACCTCGTGTGGAGGAGAAACCGCCCCTGCATCTGACCGGTTTGTCGATCGGATGCGGGGCGGTCTTCTATTGGGCTCCCGGCTCGATGGGGGGCGGCCAAGCCGGGGGCACCAAGCCACGGAGGGGGTGTGGCGTAGGAGACCCTAATCGAACGGGGCGCCGGACGTCCGCCACTTAGCGGAATCGATCACAGTTTCTTTCCAGTTGAACCCTTGGTGTCCGTGCACACACTGTGTGCCCTCGCACATGCTCGCTGTTCTGCCGTAACGGGGCATGTTTGGCTGGCGGGACGTCGGGTTCCGCCGAGTCGGGGCGGGTGACAGTCGGAGGGGGCCCGGCTCGACTGCCACAGAACCACGTGTGTGTTCCGCGGGCCCGGTTGGCCGGTGCCGGCCAGGCCCGGTCCCGTGCCGACGCGTACAGCACGCGGGCGTTCTGCAGCACCATCACGATCACCGCGTTGAGGATCGCCGTCGCGACGCTCAGTGCGACGAAGGT